>CAUTXU010000036.1:0-12767 GCA_963542415.1 uncultured Streptococcus sp. | reverse complement strand
GAAAAATCCCCTTGAGAGTAATCTCGTGTTTTTTCTTGACTTCCAAAGTCAAAGTCCCATCTTCTTCAAAGCGTATCTGATGCTTTCTTTCCATTAAGGACAAGGTTTTAATCAACTCACGAAAACCCTTGGACCCATCTTTTCCCAAAGCCTGAGCCAAGTCATTGACAGTCATCCTTCCCTTATCTTGTAAATATTCTTTTATTCTATCTTTCATATTTTCTTTCTAGATTTTTTCTTTTCTTTAACTGTAAAACCGTCTCAAACATCCTTTAATACTCAATAAAAATCAAAGAGCAAACTAGAAAGCTAGCCGCATGTTGCTCAAAATACTATTTTGAGGTTGCAGATGGAAGCTGACGTGGTTTGAAGAGATTTTTGAAGAGTATAAAAATAAAAACAGGCAAAGACCTAGTCCTGCCCATTATTTTCTTATCTACTTGATAATACCGTCAATGCTAAGGCAATGGCTAGCCAGAAAAAGACTAAAATACCTGTCAAACGTTGCATCACAGCTTCAAAACCACGCGCTTTACTGCGTTCAAACAAATCACCTGAGCTGGCATCAAATACATTGCTGGATTGGTTTTTAGTTGGTTGCATGAAAATCGCAATCACAATCACAACAGATAATACTAATAAAATGGTTAATAATAGGTTATACATATCAAACTCCTTAAAATCCCTATTATTTTACCATAAAATCTACTTAGATTCAAGATGTAGGGTTACTTTTCTTTCCTTGGGACAATACTTTAAAACCTCAATCTTGTCTGGATGGGTTTTTGAATTTTTACTGGTTAGGTAATTGATACTGCCACAAGAGGAGCATTTGAGATTAATTTTTACTCGCACTAGATTTCCTTTACTTTTAATAATGTTCGAAATTGAAGCAGGTTAAAGAGACAACTAAAGGCAACACAAAGGCTTGTCGCATAAAAGACTGCATGGTAGCCAAATTGTCCTGCTACTGCAGAACCTGCCATAGGCCCAACGACACCTCCCAGATAAAAGAATACCTGATTGAAGGCAAAGACCCTCGAAATGCCGGCTTTGGGAGTCATTTTGCTGAGAAGGGCATTAACTCCGGGAATCAAGGCACCGGTTCCCAAGCCAAAGAGGAAACGATAAAGTCCTAGTTGAAGGGGGCTAGAGGCATTGGCACAGAGAAGATAGATGATGACTGAATAAAACTGGGCTACAACCAAGAGACGATGATTGCCCACCTTGTCACCTAGCTTGCCCATGACTCCTGCACTCATCATACTGGAAAAGCCCATACTGGATACAATCAAACCAGATACAAAAAGAAGATTCTCTGTCTGGCCTAAGTCGCGCACATACAGAGCTAAGATAGGGCCGATTGATTGGGCTGAAAATTGGATGACAAAACTGGTCAGAAAGAGGTTGACCAAGAGATAGGGATATTTAACTGATGTAAATAATTCCTTTGTTGGGATGGCCTTTTCCTTGGCTACTGGTTGAAAATCTTCCTTGATAAAGCAAATAGTCAAAACAGCGGCTAAGAACAGAAAACTACCAACCAGTAAGAAAACAGTACGAATGCCAAATAATTCTGCGATAAAGCCACCGATAAAGGGACCAGTTAGAGTACCTGCAACTACGCCTGTAGACAAAGTACCTAAGGCAGAGCCTGATTTCTCCTTGGGAACCTGACTGGCTATCAAGGCCGTTGCATTGGGAACAAATCCTGCAAATACACCATTCAGTAAACGAAGAAAGATTAACCAATAGATATTTGGCACAAAGGCCAAGCCTCCCATAGTGATAGTCATGGCCAGACCAGCACGAATCATCATGGGTTTTCGTCCGTATTTGTCAGCAAGGATTCCCCAGATAGGAGAGAAGAGCGCCGCGGAAATAGCAGAGACAGAAATTGCTAAACCTGCATAAAAAGCAGCTTGATCACTCCCTACACCTAGACTTTCCACAAAGATGGGCATAAAGGGCACTACCAAAGAAATACTGGCTCCAGTCAGAAAATTACCAAACCAGGCAATGCGCAGATTATCCTTCCAGTTAATCTCTGTCATCTTGCCTACCTCCCTCAAGAAGGGAGACCACCTGAGTAAGAAGCTGGTCCTGATTTCCATTGTTGTCTAGAACATGGCTAGCCAAATCTTTCTTTTTCTCTAAAGGCCACTGGGCTGCCAGACGAGATTCAGCTTCATCTTTGGACAACTGGTCCCTTTTCATTAAGCGTTCCACTTGAACATCTAGGTCCACATAGACCAACCATGTCTCATCAAACCAAGAACTATAGTCTTGTTCAAAAAGCAGGGGAATATCCATGAAAAAGATAGCTTCTGTCTGAGCCAACTGGTCTCTCAAAGTAGCTAGTTCCTCACGGATAATCTCTCCTTGGATTTGCTTAGACCATTCTCGTTCTTCAGGATTTGAAAAGATGAGACTAGCTAGGAGAGGGCGATTGAGTTCTCCATTTTCTAAGATAATTTTTTGACCAAAGTGCTGGACTAGAGCTTCAAACAGACGACCACCAGGTTTCTGTAGTTGGTGGACGACTGCGTCGGCATCCACTACTTGAAAACCTTGCTTTCTTAGAAAATTTGTCACGGTTGACTTACCAGAGGCAATTCCTCCTGTGATTCCAATGATTTTTCCCATCAGCTCCTCCTTTGACAGTTTGGACAAAAGTGAGTGCCTCGTCCGCCTAGTTGGATTTTCTCAATGATGGTGCCACAGCGTACACATTCTTGACCAGCCTTGTCATAGACCTTATGAAAATCCTGCATGGTTCCGTCTTCCCCAAAGGCATTGGTATAGGTCCGAATGGTGGAACCGCCCTTTTCAACTGCCTGTCCCAAAACAGCAATTGTCTGGTCATGAATAGCTGACGCTTCTTCTGCCGTCAAAGTCTGGGAAGGTCTTGCTGGATGAATCTGAGCTCGCCAGAGAACCTCATCTACATAGATATTACCAAGGCCAACCACCAAGGTCTGGTCTAGGAGATGGGATTTGATAGGCTTTTTAGATTTGGTTAGGGCAGCTTGAAAGGCCTGCAAGTCAAAGTCTTGTTCGCTTGGCTCAGGACCTAGTTTTTTAGAAATAAAGTAGGATTCCAAAAGGTCAGGCGCCAAGAGTTCCATTGTCCCAAACTTGCGTACATCCTCATAAACAAGCGTGCCACCATCCTCAAACTGGAAGAAAACATGGGCATGCTTGCGTTCTGGAACCTGGTCTGGATAGTAAAAATACTTACCCTCCATCCGCAAATGGGAAATCAAGACCTTGTCAGTCAAGTAAAAAAGCAAATATTTTCCACGCCGTCCCATTGACTCAACAACTTGACCAGGCACTTTCTTTTGAAACTCGTCCAAATCTGTCTTAATCATCTTGGGATAACGAATTTGTATACTCGAAATCTTCTTTCCCAAAATCAATTTTTCTAAGCCACGACGAACAGTTTCAACCTCAGGTAATTCAGGCATAAGTCCTCCTTCTGTAAAAACAAGAAGCAGGCATGAGCCCACCTCTACTTAATATTCTTTTTCATTATAGCCAAAGTCAGCCAAATCTAGCTTTTTATCGCGCCAATTTTTCTTGACCTTGACCCATGTTTCTAGGAAAACCTTGTCTCCTAGCATGAGTTCAATATCACGACGGGCCATGCTACCGATTTTCTTAAGCATAGCACCACCTTTGCCGATGATAATCCCTTTTTGGCTATCTCGCTCGACCATAATGGTTGCACGAATGTGAACCTTGTCTGTCTCTTCGTCTCGTTTCATAGAATCCACTACTACTGCGACAGAATGCGGAATTTCTTCACGAGTTAGGTGCAAGACTTTCTCACGAACCATTTCTGAAACCAAGAAACGCTCTGGATGGTCTGTAATTTGATCGGACGGGAAATACTGGAATCCTTCGTCCAGATTTTCACTCAAAATATCCACTAGACGAGATACGTTATTTCCTTGAAGAGCTGAAATTGGAACGATTTCCTTGAAGTCCATTTGGTTACGGAAATCATCAATCTGAGACAAAAGCTGGTCTGGATGGACCTTATCAATCTTGTTCACCACCAAAATCACAGGAACCTTGGCAGCCTTGAGACGCTCGATAATCATGTCGTCCCCTTTACCACGCGCCTCATCCGCAGGCACCATGAATAAAACTGTATCCACTTCACGAAGGGTACTGTAGGCAGACTCGACCATAAAATCACCAAGAGCTGTTTTAGGTTTGTGAATCCCTGGTGTATCAATGAAGACAATTTGTTCTTTATCAGTGGTGTAAATTCCCATAATTTTATTGCGCGTTGTCTGCGCCTTGTCACTCATGATGGCAATCTTTTGCCCCATGACGTGATTTAAAAAGGTTGACTTCCCAACATTGGGACGTCCTAAAATGGCTACAAAGCCTGATTTAAATGTCATAATTTCCTCTTACTGTTTAAAATAATAAATCCCAGATTCGTGGGAGAAAAATCAATGCGCCTGTTAAGGCTGCGAAAAGAGAGACCACTAATACCGCGCCAGCCGCCATATCCTTGGCATTTTTAGCCAGCATGGAAAAGTGATAGTGACTGGCCAGATCCACCACATTTTCGATAGCAGAGTTAATAATTTCAAAGGCTACTACCAAGAAAATGCTCAATAGGAGAAAGAGCCATTCGATTCGTGACACCTGAAAAACAAAACCTGCAAGGATGACTACAAGAGCCGTCACTGCATGTTTTCGCATATTGCGTTCTTCCTTGATAGCAGTAAAAATTCCTGTGAGAGCAAATTCTAAACTGGATATCAGGTCACGATTTTTCCATTTTCGTTTATTGTCTTGTGAGTCCATAGGCTGTCAAAATTTCTTCTTGTAAACCGAACATCTCCGCTTCTTCTTCCGGAGTGTAGTGATCATAGCCGTTGATATGTAAAAAGCCGTGTACTGCCAAGAAGCCCATCTCACGCTCAAAGCTGTGACCGTATTCCTCGGCCTGCTCATGAGCCTTATCAATAGAGATGAACAGTTCCCCAATATAGGCATCAAACTCAGACATCATCTCTGCCAATTCTGGATTTTCAAGCAAATCTTCCTCGTCAAAGGCAATTTCCAACTCTGGCTTATATTCAAGGCTGATAACATCTGTCGGACGGTCTGTGTCACGGTACTCCAGATTGAGTTCATGACTACGCTCATTGGTCACAAAAGTGACTGCCATCTCCTTGTCTTCTTTGCCTAATTTTTGGGCTGCAAATTCCAAAATTTCTTGGGTTTGTTGCAACATTTCTTTTGAAACTTGACCAGTTTCATCTACCATTTCAATATACATGTGCTTCTCGTTTCTCTTTACTTGGCTTTATTATACCACATTTCCATGATTTTATTCTACCTTTTTGATATAATACTATGGAATACAATCACAAGGAGAGAACGATGTCATTTGACGGATTTTTTTTACACCACATGGTTGAGGAATTGCGAAGAGAGTTAGTGAATGGTCGCATCCAGAAAATCAATCAGCCTTTTGAACAAGAGTTGGTCTTGCAAATCCGCAGCAATCGCCAAAGTCATCGCCTGCTCCTTTCTGCCCATCCAGTTTTTGGACGCATTCAGCTGACCCAAACGACTTTTGAAAATCCAGCCCAACCTTCTACCTTTATCATGGTTTTGAGAAAGTATTTGCAGGGTGCCCTGATTGAGTCGATTGAGCAAGTGGAAAATGACCGTATTGTGGAAATGACAGTTTCCAATAAAAACGAGATTGGAGACCATATCCAGGCTACCTTGATTATCGAAATCATGGGGAAACACAGCAATATTCTCCTCGTGGATAAAAGTAGTCATAAAATCCTCGAAGTTATCAAACACGTCGGCTTTTCACAAAATAGCTACCGCACCTTACTTCCTGGATCGACCTATATCGCTCCGCCAAGCACGGAATCGCACAATCCTTTCACGGTCAAGGACGAGAAACTTTTTGAAATCCTGCAAACACAGGAAACGACAGCTAAACATCTTCAAAGTCTCTTTCAAGGTCTAGGACGCGATACGGCAAACGAATTGGAAAATATTCTGGTTAGTGATAAACTTTCCACTTTCCGTAACTTTTTCAATCAAGAAACCAAGCCATGCTTGACAGAGACTTCCTTCAGTCCAGTTCCTTTTGCCAATCAGGTGGGAGAGTCTTTTACCAGTCTTTCTGATTTGTTGGACACCTACTATAAGGACAAAGCTGAACGCGACCGCGTCAAACAGCAAGCCAGCGAACTGATTCGTCGTGTTGAAAATGAACTTCAGAAAAATCGTCATAAGCTGAAAAAACAAGAAAAAGAGTTGCTGGCGACAGACAATGCGGAGGAATTTCGCCAAAAAGGAGAATTGCTAACAACCTTCCTCCACCAAGTGCCTAACGACCAAGACCAGGTTATCCTAGACAACTACTACACCAACCAACCTATCACGATTGCGCTTGATAAGGCTCTGACTCCCAACCAGAATGCCCAACGCTATTTTAAACGGTATCAGAAACTCAAAGAAGCTGTCAAATACTTGACTGATCTGATTGAGGAAACCAAGGCAACCATTCTCTATCTGGAAAGTGTCGAAACCGTCCTCAACCAAGCTGGACTAGAAGAAATCGCTGAAATCCGTGAAGAATTGATTCAAACAGGTTTTATCCGCAGAAGACAACGGGAGAAAATCCAGAAACGCAAAAAACCAGAACAATATCTAGCAAGCGATGGCAAAACCATCATCTATGTCGGACGCAATAACCTTCAAAATGAGGAGCTAACCTTTAAAATGGCCCGCAAGGAGGAACTTTGGTTCCATGCCAAGGACATTCCTGGAAGCCATGTTGTCATCTCAGGCAATCTTGACCCATCTGATGAAGTCAAAACAGACGCAGCAGAGCTGGCCGCCTACTTCTCTCAAGGTCGCCTGTCAAATCTGGTTCAGGTAGATATGATTGAAGTCAAAAAACTCAACAAACCAACTGGTGGCAAACCAGGCTTTGTCACCTACACAGGACAAAAGACCCTCCGTGTCACACCAGATTCAGAAAAAATTGCATCTATGAAAAAATCCTGATAAAAAAACAAATCAGGATTTTTAACTTACTATTCACTCAAATTATATTCATACTCAATGAAAATCAAAGAGGAAGCTAGCCGCAGGTTGCTCAAAGTACTGCTTTGAGGTTGTAGATAAGACTGACAAAGTCAGCTCAAAACACTGTTTTGAGGTTGCAGATAGAACTGACAAAGTCAGTAACCATATATAATCCAAGGCGACGCTGACGTGGTTTGAAGAGATTTTCGAAGAGTATCAATTATAGGACTAATCTTTGCCACCTAGTTTTTCATTAATTTTCATCATTACACTAGCAATTTTTTCGCCCCAATAAGGATCTGAGGCATATTCTACATTCATACCAGAAGCCTTATTGCCAAGGAAAGTTCTGCCCCTATCGATGTAATTTTCCTTAATCCACTTGGTTGCACCTAAAATTCCCTTATCCACATCATCAAATGTCTTGGCAGAAAGGTAAGGGGTCGTATCATAGGCTGCAATTCCAAAGAAATTATTCTTATCTTTGGCAATATTACTTCTTCCCCAGTCACTTTCTAAGGCACTATGGGCAAGGAGATAGAGGGCATTGATATGGTAATGTTCTTCGGCTTCCTTAAAAGTAGCTCCCTTATTTTCTAAGAGGCTATTGTTAATGTTTAGCATACTAAATACCTTATCCAAGTCTTCAGCACTATAGTTTGTAGCCTCTGTTAAATCTTTGAAAAGGAAGGGATTTTCAAGGTTAAAACCATCAAAATGCAGGCCATCTGCCGAATAATATTTCTTGCCTACTTCCATATCAGAAAGATGAGAAGCTACTGGGATACTAGCATTCTGAGCCACATAGTGATAAAAACGATGTCCATCACTCTCATAATAAGGGATAAAATCCTTACTAGCATCTAGCGCTTGTAAATCTTCTGTTTTCATGTAGCCTGACAAACCAGAAACAGTAATAGCCAGACGCTTATCATCACTTTTTCTATCCTTGTCTAGCCAGACGACACTACCTTGCGATATATAGGACAGCTTTTTACCATCTGCATTATAAACATTTGCTGTGACAGGCACTACTTGATAGTAATCTGCATTTTCATTTGTAGTTTTTTCTCCAATCCATTTACCATCGCTTCCAAACTGATAACCATCTACTGTTTCATTTTTCGCCATGTATCCACCTGATTTGAAGTAGTACCAGGCTTGACTTTTAGAATCGTATAACCATTCTTTATCAGCCATTTTGCCATCAGACTTAAGGTAAAACCATGACTCTTTATCCCAAATCCATTCATTTGCTGCCATGTAGCCACCAGATTTTAGATAATAATAGTGACCATTTTCGAAAATCCATTCTTTATCAGCATGATTTCCATTTTCTTTGATATAAAACCAAGATTGGTATTGTTTGTCAAAAAGCCAACCTTGCTGTACTTTAGCTCCACTAGCATTCACATAAGCCTGCTCAATCCACTGACTTGTCAGTAAATAACCACCGGATTTGAAATAATAGTCCTTACCTTTGATTTGGAGCCATTCTTTCTCTGCGTGTTGTCCATCTGCTTTGATATAAAACCAAGAGTCGTATTGAGAATCATAAACCCAGTCTTCTATTACCTTGGCACCTGTTGCACCAACATAGGAAGCACCTACCCAAGCATTTCTTTTCATCTTTCCATTTTGGTCAAGATAATAAAAGGCTCCCTTGTCTTCTACCCATTCTGACTTGGCCATATAGCCACCAGATTTGAGGTAAAAATAGTCGTCACCTTGTTTCAACCATTCATTTTCAGCATAGTTAGCATCTGCTTTTATATAAAACCAAGATCGATAATGAGGATCAAAAATCCACTCATTAGGTGCTTGACTTCCATCCGCTTTCAGATATTGTTTTCCTTGCCAAGTACCATCGCTAGCCATTGCACTCTCTGGTCTGGCTAAGAAAAATAGCAGGGCTAAAAAAATAAATCTCAATTTCTTCATTAACTTTCTTCCTCTGTTCTTACCCATTTCATTATATCAAAATTCTCTATAATCAACATTACAAACTAATAAAAAATCAAGAACAGATTAATTGCAGTTTACCTCAGAGACTCTTTTACTTCCTTGCGTAGATTTTCTAGACTGCTGATGCCGTATTTGTCCATGACTTTTGGTAGATTTTCGATAATATCAGGGCAGGCATAAGGATTGGTAAAGTTGGCTGTTCCAACTCCGATGGCAGATGCTCCAGCCAGATACATTTCTAGGGCAGCTTCTGCTGAATCTACTCCTCCCATTCCAATAATAGGCAAATCTGTTGTTTGAGCTACCTGGCGGATGAGTTTTAGAGCTACTGGAAAGACTGCTGGACCAGACATTCCACCTGTTCCATTGGCCAAGATTGGTTTTCTGGTTTTTAGGTCAAAGCGCATTCCAACCAGAGTATTAATCATAGTCAAGCCACTTGCTCCCGCATCTTCTGCAGCTTTTGCGACAGTAACGATATCCGTCACACTAGGAGTTAGTTTGACATAAACTGGCACATCAGACGCTTCTACAGCTGCTTTCACCACATCATAAGCTAGATCTGGATCTTGACCAATCAGGAGTCCATGATTACAATGATCTACGTTGGGACAAGAAATATTGAGCTCAATAGCCTTCACATTAGCTGCCTTGGAAATACCATGAGAAACAGCCGCATACTCTTGTTTTGAAAAACCAGCTACATTGGCAATAATAGGAAGATTTGGATATTCTCTTTCCAGCCAAGGTAACTTTTCAGCCAAAACAACTTCCAAACCAGGATTTTGCAAACCAATTGCATTGAGCATACCAGCAGGCGTCTCTGCCACCCTTGGAGTTGGATTGCCAAAACGGGGTTCAAGGGTTGTCGCCTTGATCATAATAGAACCTAAAAGGTCTAAATCATAGTACTTGGCATACTCTTGTCCAAAGCCAAAACAGCCTGATGCTGGAATAATCGGATTTTTCAAATCCAAGCCTGGTAGAGAAACTTGTAAACGATTTCTAGTCATGATTTTCTCCTTATAATACAACTGTTCCTGTGCGGAAAACAGGGCCATCTTCACAGACGCGTTGGCTGACCGTCTCGCTTTCTGGTACTTTTAGGACACAGGCATAGCAAGCCCCCATCCCACAAGCCATACGAGATTCCAGAGATAGATAGGCTCTTGGGTGGTCATAAAAGGTTTGATTGATATACTTCATCATTCCAGGCGCCCCACACGAGTAAACAGCATCAAACTGACTATCTAAATCATTGATGACAACAGAAACATTCCCCTTAATGCCATAAGAACCATCATCTGTCGTTACAAAGACCTGCCCATATTGAGCCAATTCCGTCTCTAAAATAACAGCATCCTTATTAGCAAAACCGAGGACTGTCACTACTTTCACACCACGCGCATGCAATTCCTTGGCTACTTCAAGCAAGGGCGGAACACCAATCCCCCCACCAACAAGGAGAACCTGGCTCTGCTCATCAAGGTCAGACAAGTCAAAACCATTCCCCTGAGGCCCCATCACATCAAGGGTATCTCCCTGACTTAAGGTTGAAAAAATAGCAGTCCCAGCTCCTTCAATCCGATAAATAAGATGACACTGCTTGTTATCCTTATCGATTGACGATATGGATATAGGACGACGCAAGAGATGGGCATCATCAGGCACACGCAGATGAAGAAATTGGCCTGCTCGCATAGCTTCAACCATTTCTCCTTCTAGGACTAATTCAAAGATTGCTGGCGCGATTTCCTCCTGTGCAACCACCTTCATGGTTTCCAAACGAATGGCACCCAAACGTTTCTTACATGTGGGATTCATGACTTTTCCTCCTTAAATTTTAAGGGGACCAGATAAAGAAAAGACCTTGCTAGTGCAAGGCCTCAGTTAAAATCGTACAAGACAAGAGAGCACACTCAAAAAGTCTCCTCTAGAAAATTGTACTATTCTTTTATCTGACACCTTGTGAGTCTCTCTGGACTCCCCTTAAAGGTTAAATTTTTATTAGTATACTCTTTCAGCTAAAAAAAGTCAAGTAGAAAACGAACATTCTACTTGACTTCACGAGATTATTTTTCACGGTAACTTCTCAAAGTAACTTCCATCTCTCTCTCAAAACTGGAAGTTGCTCTCAGACGACGAATTATGCTAGAATTAAATCTGAGACTTTTCGTGAGGAGGAACCTCATGACGAAAAAATCAAAACATCTCACTCTAGAAGACCGTATTGACATCCAAACTGGAATCAGTCAACAGGAAACTTTCCGTTCCATAGCTGAGAAGATAGGAAAAGATCCGTCAACGATTTCAAAGGAAATCAAGCGCAATCGTATCATGCATCCAACATCCGTCAATTCTGATTGCACGGATTGCCCACTTCTCAAAAAAGCTCCTTATGTCTGTAACAACTGTCCAAAAAAGAGGAAGGATTGTGGGTTTAACCGCTATCTTTACTACGCGAAAAAGGCACAGGAACAGTACGAGACTATGTTGAGGGAGTCCAGAGAGGGCATTCCCCTAAACAAGGAAAGTTTTTATCAGATGGACAAGGTCTTAACCCAAGGCATCCAGAAGAAACAAAGCATCTACCATATCATTCAGACACATAACCTACCTGTGTCGAAAGCTACGGTGTATCGGCATGCCAAGCTAGGATATCTGACAGCCAAGCCCATTGATTTCCCTCGGATGGTCAAGTTCAAGGAACGCAGAAAATCCAGAAAAGTAGCTATTCCCAAAGAGCTAAAAATTGGGCGAACCTACCAAGATTTCCAAGAGTTACGAGAAACAGATGATTTCTTCAAATGGTTGGAAATGGACACGGTCATCGGCAGACCTGGTGGAAAGCTACTGCTCACCTTCAACGTTTCCTTCTGCAACTTCCTCTTCGCCTTGCTTTTGGACAACAAGACCGCTCTGGAGGTCGCCACTAAATTCGCAGCTTTGAAAGAAAGAGTCATGGACGGAGGGGATGCGTTCCATCAGCTGTTCCCTGTCATTCTAACGGACAACGGATCTGAGTTCTCCTATGTGGAGGAGCTTGAGCGAGACATTGATGGTAAGTCTCACCTCTACTTCTGCGACCCTAGCCGTCCTGACCAGAAGGGGCGGATTGAGAAGAACCATACGGTTTTGCGAGCCATTCTTCCCAAGGGCACTTCCTTTGACCAGCTGACTCAGAAAGACGTCAATCTAGTCATTTCCCATGTCAATTCCTTGAAACGAGAAGAGTTTCAAGGAAAATCTGCTTACGACGTCTTCACCTTCAACTTTGGCGAGGACATCACTGCTCTTCTGGGGTGCCAATTTGTCAAACCAGAAGACACACACTTATCACCTGATTTATTGAAATAAAGGGAATTTTCCCCTCTAACTACACATCTTATCACCATCGAAAAGTCTCACACTAAACGCTAGCAACTGGAAGTTACTCTAAGACGACTCTGTTTTAGGGCTATTTGTCGTGCACTTTTTTCTGAGTCTTTTCTCTTTTGAACCCTTATATATCAAGAAAAAGAAAACCAGTGGAAGTTACTCTAAGACGGATTTCCACTGATTTCACGCATTTTCTCATACTAAAAGCTAGGGTGTGGGAAACTGGAAGTTAGTTCTAGAAGTTACCGATTATTTTTCACGAATAACTTCGACCTTATATCCATCAGGGTCTTTGACAAAGTAATAGTTAGGTGCAGTTCCTGGTAGACCATTTG
>CAUTXU010000035.1:0-12937 GCA_963542415.1 uncultured Streptococcus sp. | reverse complement strand
TTTTGTACCCAGATTTGTTATTATTGTGACTTTTCAAAAGTTTTTATCAAGAATCAGCCGGTAGATAGTTATTTGGAACATCTGTTAGAAGAGTTTCAATCTTATGATATTCAAAAGTTGCGAACCCTCTACATCGGTGGTGGGACACCAACAGCCCTGTCAGCTCCGCAACTGGAGATATTATTGAAGGGCTTAACTAAAAACTTGGACTTGTCTTCCTTGGAAGAGTTGACCATTGAGGCTAATCCAGGAGACTTGGATGCAGATAAGATAGCTGTTTTGAAAAACTCGGCTGTCAATCGTGTTTCGCTAGGTGTGCAAACCTTTGATGATAAGATGCTGAAAAAGATTGGGCGCAGTCATTTGGAGAAGGATATTTATGAAAATATCGACCGCCTGAAACTGGCTGGTTTTGACAATATCTCTATTGATTTGATTTATGCACTGCCTGGTCAGACTATGGAGCAGGTCAAGGACAATGTGGCTAAGGCCATTGGGCTGGATATTCCCCATATGAGTTTGTATAGTTTGATTTTAGAAAATCATACGGTCTTTATGAATCGTATGCGACAAGGGAAATTGCCTCTGCCTAAGGAAGAACTGGAAGCTGAGATGTTTGAGTACATCATCGCAGAGCTGGAGCGAGCGGGTTTTGAGCATTATGAGATTTCCAATTTCTCCAAACCTGGTTTTGAAAGTCGCCACAATCTCATGTACTGGGACAATGCCGAATACTATGGCATCGGTGCTGGGGCATCTGGTTATGTCAATGGTGTTCGTTATAAAAATCATGGTCCCATTCGTCATTATCTTAGTGCGGTTGAGGAAGGCAATGCTCGTATTACAGAAGAGCACCTGAGTCAAAAAGAGCAAATGGAAGAAGAAATGTTCCTGGGGCTTCGCAAGAAATTAGGGGTCTCTATGGCGCGATTTGAGGAGAAATTTGGTCGGCCGTTTGAGGGGCTTTATGGAAAAATTGTCAGAGACTTGGTGCAACAAGGTCTCATGCAAATAGACGGTGATCGCGTGCATATGACAAAGAGAGGTCTCTTTTTGGGAGATACTGTAGCAGAACGATTTATTTTGGAGTAGGATCATGGGCTTAACTTATCAAATGAAAATGAAGATCCCTTTTGATATGGCTGATATGAACGGTCATATCAAACTTCCAGATGTGATTTTGCTGTCCTTGCAAGTTTCAGGGATGCAGTCGATTGAACTGGGAGTTAGTGATAAAACCATTTTGGAGGACTATAATCTGGTCTGGATTATCACAGAATACGATATTGAGGTGGTTCGTTTGCCTCGTTTTGCGGAAGAAATCACCATCGAAACGGAAGCTTTGAGCTACAATCGGCTCTTTTGCTACCGTCGCTTTACCATTTATGATGAAGCAGGTCAGGAACTCATCCACATGATGGCGACCTTTGTTCTCATGGATCGAGACAGTCGAAAAGTTCATGTTGTCGAACCTGAGATTGTGGCTCCGTATCAGTCTGATTTTGATAAAAAACTTATCCGCGGACCAAAGTATGAGACTTTGGAAGAGCCAATCAGCAAGGATTACCATGTTCGTTTTTACGACTTGGATATGAATGGCCATGTCAATAACAGTAAATACTTGGACTGGATTTTTGAGGTCATGGGAGCGGACTTTTTGACCCAATATATTCCCAAGAAAATCAACCTCAAGTATGTCAAGGAAGTTCGACCAGGTGGGGTTATTACATCGGCTGTTGAACGGACTGGACTGGAAAGCAAACATGAGATTACAAGCGACGGTGCTACCAATGCCCAAGCTATCATCACTTGGCAAGAAATGAAGAAGGATTAGAGAAAAATATGAAATATAAAGGCTATTTAATTGATTTAGACGGAACGATTTATAAGGGCAAAGACAGAATTCCAGCAGGGGAGGCTTTTGTCCATGAATTGCAAAAGCGGGATATCCCCTATCTCTTTGTGACCAACAATACAACCCGCACTCCTGAGAGTGTTCAGGAGATGTTGGCTCAGAATTTTAATATCGATACACCTCTATCGACTGTTTACACAGCAACTTTAGCGACTATCGACTATATGAACGACTTGGGGCTTGAAAAGACTGTCTATGTCATCGGAGAAGCTGGGCTCAAGGAAGCCATCAAGGCTGCTGGTTATGTGGAAGACAAGGAGAATCCTGCCTATGTGGTAGTAGGTCTGGACTGGCAAGTCGATTATGAAAAATTTGCGACAGCAACTCTTGCCATCCAAAAGGGTGCTCACTTTATCGGAACCAATCCTGACCTCAACATTCCGACAGAACGAGGTCTTTTGCCAGGTGCTGGTTCACTGATTACCCTGCTTGAAGTAGCAACACGAGTGAAGCCTGTTTATATCGGAAAACCAAATGCCATCATTATGGACAAGGCGGTTGAGCACTTAGGTTTGGAACGTGAAGAATTAATCATGGTTGGGGACAATTACTTGACTGATATTCGAGCAGGGATTGACAATGGCATTCCAACGCTCTTGGTGACGACAGGTTTTACCAAGGCAGAAGAAGTGGCAGACCTGCCAATCGCACCGACTCATGTGGTTTCTAGTCTTGCGGAGTGGGATTTTGATGAAAACTAAATTGACCTTTTGGGGCTCTATGCTCTTTTTCCTCTCCCTCTCAATCCTTCTGACCATCTATCTGGCTTGGATTGTTTATCCGCTGGAGATTAAGTGGTTAAGTTTGACCGATCGGGTCTATCTAAAACCAGAAACTATTCAGTACAACTTTCATATCTTGATGAATTACCTGACCAATCCTTTTAGTCAGGTTCTAGATATGCCAGATTTTCGTTCGTCAGCAGCTGGTCTTTACCACTTTGCAGTGGTGAAGAATCTCTTTCACTTGGTACAGCTAGTTGCCCTAGTGACACTGCCGAGTTTCTATTTCTTTGTCAAAGGGATTGTGAAAAAGGGCTTTTTATCTTTATTTAGTAAAGGGCTTCTGGCTCTAGTGGTCTTGCCTTTACTGATTGGACTTGGGGGAGTTTTGATTGGTTTTGACCAATTCTTTACTCTTTTTCATCAAATTCTCTTTGTGGGAGATGATACTTGGCTTTTTGATCCAGCCAAGGATCCAGTTATTCTGATTTTACCAGAAACCTTCTTCCTGCATGCCTTCCTCCTCTTTTTCGCCCTCTATGAAAGCTTCTTTGGCTATCTGTATCTGAAAAGTCGTAGGAAGTGAAAGGAAAGATGTTTTTAATTTGTATATATAAAATTGTATATCATTTGAAACCATCGTTAAGAGTGAATTAACCAAATCCAATTGTATCAATCGTTCGCAAGCAGTCTATTTTTCTTGAAAAAATAGGCTTTTTTTCTAAAAATCCCTAGTCAAGCGCTTTATTTTTTTGTATAATAGAAGTAGCAAAGTATAGATAAGAAGAGAAAAGCATGATTACACTATTTCTATCACCGAGCTGTACATCATGTCGTAAGGCTAAGGCCTGGTTAGAGAAACATAAGGTACCTTTTGTGGAACACAATATCATGACCAGCCCTTTAACAAGAAAAGAATTGCAACACATCCTTTCCTTGACCGAAAATGGTACTGATGACATCATTTCAACTCGTTCAAAAATTTTTCAAAAATTGAATATTGATGTAGAGAGTATTTCGGTATCGGAATTGCTTCATTTGATTGAGCAGTACCCTAGTCTTTTGCGTCGCCCAATTATTATCGATGCCAAACGCATGCAGATCGGTTTTAATGAAGATGAGATTCGTGCTTTTCTCCCTCGTAGTTACCGTAAGCAAGAACTAAAAGAAGCAAGAATGAGAGCTGGTATTAGTTAATGAACAAACAGTATAGTTACCCACTAGATTTGTCGTGGAGCACTGAAGAACTTGCTTCAGTGCTTTCTTTTTTTAATGATGTTGAAGCTGCCTATGAAGGCAAGGTAGAGGCTAAAAAGTTACTGGACTCCTATAAGGGATTCAAGGCGGTCGTGCCAAGCAAGAGTGAAGAAAAACGTTTGGGACGAGAATTTGAAACGGTTAGTGGCTATTCGCTTTACCGAGCAGTTCAGGCTGCCAAGGAAAAAGGGGAAGGAAAGATTTCTCTTGGAAAGTAAATTTGAATTTGCTAAAGAGCTAATTAAGAAAGCAGGCCAGTACATCCTTGACCACATGCAGGAAGATTTGTGTGTTGAGACCAAGTCCTCTCCAACAGATTTGGTGACCAGACTGGACAAGGAAGTTCAGGAGCTCTTGGTTAGTGAGATTTTATCCCGTTATCCTGAGGATAAGATTTGCGCTGAAGAGGGTTGTCTGCGAGCTTCGGTTCAAGAGGGCAAGGTTTGGGTCATTGATCCCATTGATGGTACCAATAACTTTGTAGCACAGCAGGAAGATTTTGCTGTCATGATGGCTTATTTTGAAAATGGTCAGGGACAGTTTGGTCTGATTTATGATGTGGTCAAGGGGGATTGTTATCACGGTGGTGGAGCCTTTCCAGTTTGTCTAAATAATAAGCCCTTAGCTCCTTTTAAAACAAAACCACTTGGAGATTTTCTCATTGCAGGAAATAGTGGTATGCTGGAAACCAATGAATGGGGCTTGGCTGATTTGAGCCGAGCGGTCCTCGGTGTTCGTGTCTATGGGAGTGCGGCTATTAGTTTTGCCAAGATTTTATCAGGGCGTTTGTTGACCTATGTCACCTATCTGCAACCATGGGATTATGCTGCGGCTAGTATTTTAGGGGAAAGTCTGGGCTATCGGGTGGTGACCCTATTTGGTGAAGCTCCTGATTTTCAAACCAGACAGCCGGTCATGATGGTGCCTCTTGAGATGCAGGAGGAAATTCAGTCCTATATTTACGAAAGGAAAAGAACTTAAATGCAATTTCCAGAAGGATTTGTTGAAAAATATGAAGAGATACTAGGAGATGAGGCAAGAGATTTTCTTGCCTCTTTTGAGGAGGAAGCGATTTCGGCCTTTCGGGTCAATCCTTTAAAAGAAGCGCCAGTTTCCTTTTCTGATCCTATTCCTCAAACCCCTTGGGGACATTATGGGAAGGTTTCAGGGAAATCGCCTGAGCATGCTACAGGTTTGGTTTATTCGCAAGAACCCGCTGCCCAGATGGTGGCTCAGGTAGCCCAACCTAGTCCTGGGATGAAGGTCTTGGATTTGGCCGCTGCTCCAGGAGGAAAATCAACTCAATTAGCAGCCTATCTAGCAGGGGAAGGCCTTCTTGTTTCCAACGAAATTTCAAGCAAACGGTCTAAGATTTTAGTAGAAAACATGGAGCGCTTTGGAGCGACAAATGTTGTGGTGACCAATGAATCTGCCGACCGCTTGGCTAAGGTTTTTAAAGGCTATTTTGACCTCATTGTCCTTGATGCCCCTTGCTCTGGGGAAGGGATGTTCCGTAAGCAACCAGATGCTATGGACTATTGGAGTCTTGAGTATCCGAGTCAATGTGCTAGTTTGCAAAGAGAAATTCTAGCGGATGCGGTGAGCATGTTAGCTGAGGGTGGTCGTCTGGTTTATTCGACTTGTACCTGGTCACCTGAGGAAAACGAAGAGATTGTCAATTGGTTGCTGGAAGAGTATGATTTTGATTTGCTGCCAGTTGAACATATCAATGGAATGGTAGCTGGTATTGACCTGCCAGAAACGGCTCGGATGTACCCTCATCATTTTAAGGGAGAGGGTCAGTTTGTCGCCCATTTACAATTTAAAGGTGAAAATCCAGCCCCTAAATGTAAGGCAAGTAAGAGTAACCTCAGCCGTGAACAGCTTGCTTTGTGGCAGGAATTTGCCCAAAAGCACTTGAAGGTTAATCTACCAGGTATCTTGCAGACTTTTGGAGACCAGCTTTATCTCTTGCCAGAATTTTTGCCAGATTTAGGGAAGCTCAAGATTGCTCGCAATGGCCTGCATCTGGGTACCTTTAAGAAGAAACGCTTTGAGCCTAGTTTTGCTCTTGGTCTAGCCTTGAAACCGAGTCAGGTCAAGCAGTCGGTTGAAATTGACCAAGAAGAGTTTGTAAAGTATGTGGCTGGAGAAACTGTTCAGCTGGCGGAAAGTCTGCCAAATGGTTGGTACCAAGTTTTGGTTCAAGGCAATGGTTTGGGCTTTGCTAAGGTGACTGGAAATGTTTTGAAAAATTATTTTCCAAAAGGCCTCAGATTCAAGTGAAAATGCTAGTCAAAGTAGCTTGTCTATGTTATAGTGGAAGTATGGATTTTTTTAAAATTGTCTTTCATTTTAAGTCAAAATTGGTGGAGACGGCAACTGAGCAAATTTCTAGTAAAACCAGGCTCAAACTTCAGTTGACTCCCAATTTTCAAAAGAAAAACATAAATAAATAGTTGAAAAAATTCACACCATTCACCATTATTTTCAAGGAGAAAAACAGTGAAAAAAAGGAAAAAACTCGCTCTATCCCTTGCGGCTCTTTTGCTGGCAGGTTCTTTGGCGGGATGTGCTAGCTGGATTGATCGTGGGGAATCCATGACAGCTGTTGGTTCAACGGCTCTTCAGCCCTTGGTCGAAGCAGCAGCAGATGAATTCGGCTCTCTGCACGTTGGGAAAACAGTCAACGTCCAAGGTGGAGGATCTGGTACAGGTTTGTCTCAGGTTCAATCTGGAGCTGTTGATGTAGGAAATTCAGACGTATTTGCTGAAGAAAAAGACGGTATCAACGCCTCAGCCCTAGTGGACCATAAGGTAGCCGTAGCGGGCTTGGCAGTCATTGTAAATAAGGAAGTTGATGTTGAAAATCTAACAACTGAACAACTCCGTAGCATCTTCACAGGTCAAGTAACCAACTGGAAAGAGGTCGGTGGGAAAGACCTAGCCATTTCCATTATCAACCGCGCGGCAAGTTCTGGTTCGCGTGCAACCTTTGATAGTGTTGTCATGGATGGTCAATCTGCCGTGCAGAGTCAAGAACAGGATTCAAATGGGATGGTCAAAAACATTGTTTCCCAGACACCAGGAGCCATTTCTTACCTAGCCTTTGCCTATGTGGATGACTCGGTTAAACGCATGAAGTTGAATGGCTATGAGCCGATTGCAGAAAATGTTACAAGCAATAACTGGCCTTTGTGGTCTTATGAACACATGTACACCCTAGGTCAACCAAATGAATTGGTGGCAGAGTTTCTCAACTTTGTCCTCTCAGATGAAGCACAAAGCGGAATCGTTAAGGGAATGGGCTATATTTCTGTCAAGGAAATGAAGGTTGAAAAAGATGCTGTAGGAACGGTGACAGCACTAGAAGGGAGTCAATAATGAATCAAGAAGAATTAGCTAAAAAATTACTTTCTCCCTCAAAGAACTCTCGTCTAGAGAAACTAGGAAAAGGTTTGACCTTTGCCTGTCTGTCTCTGATTGTCATCATTGTGGCCATGATTTTGATTTTTGTAGCCCAAAAAGGCTTGTCGACCTTCTTTGTCAATGGGGTCAATATCTTTGATTTCTTATTTGGCCAAACTTGGAATCCTTCAGGTAAACAATTTGGTGCCCTTCCTATGATTTTGGGTTCCTTTATTGTCACAATCCTATCAGCCCTTATCGCAACTCCTTTTGCCATTGGTGCGGCAGTCTTTATGACTGAAGTCTCACCAAAAGGTGCTAGAATCTTGCAACCAGCCATTGAATTGCTGGTCGGGATTCCTTCAGTCGTGTATGGATTTATCGGTTTGCAGGTCGTAGTTCCTTTTGTCCGCAGTGTCTTTGGTGGAACTGGTTTTGGGATTTTGTCAGGGATTTTCGTTCTCTTTGTCATGATTTTACCGACGGTAACCTTTATGACAACGGATAGCTTGCGTGCGGTGCCTCGTCACTACCGTGAAGCAAGTTTGGCTATGGGAGCCACTCGTTGGCAAACCATCTGGCGCGTGACCTTGAAGGCAGCGCGTTCAGGGATTTTCACAGCAGTGGTCTTTGGGATGGCGCGTGCCTTTGGTGAGGCCTTGGCCATTCAGATGGTGGTCGGAAACTCAGCCGTTGTCCCAACTTCATTGACAACACCTGCTGCGACCTTGACCTCTGTGTTGACCATGGGTATCGGAAATACCGTCATGGGTACAGTTGATAATAACGTACTCTGGTCACTGGCCTTAGTCTTGCTCTTGATGAGTTTGGCCTTTAACAGTGTGATTAAATTGATTACGAAAGAAAGAGGAAAGAAAAACTATGCACGCTAAGAAATTAGATAAAATTGCAACAGCTGTCCTCTACTCGATTGCAGGAATTATCGTTGCCATCTTGGCATCCTTGATTCTTTATATCTTGGTTCGTGGTTTGCCCCACATCTCTTGGTCTTTCTTGACTGGCAAATCATCTTCTTACCAAGCAGGTGGAGGGATTGGAATTCAGCTCTATAATTCCTTCTTCCTTTTGGTTATTACCTTGATTATCTCTGTGCCTTTATCTATGGGGGCTGGGATTTTCCTAGCTGAATATGCCAAAAAAGGTCCTGTGACCAATTTTGTCAGAACCTGTATTGAAATCTTGTCTTCACTGCCATCAGTGGTTGTGGGTCTCTTTGGTTACTTGATCTTTGTAGTTCAGTTTGAGTATGGATTTTCAATCATTTCAGGTGCCTTGGCCTTGACGGTCTTTAACCTGCCTCAGATGACTCGTAATGTTGAGGACAGCTTGAAACACGTTCACCATACGCAACGTGAGGCTGGTCTGGCCCTTGGGATTTCTCGTTGGGAGACTGTGGTCCATGTGGTCATTCCAGAAGCCCTTCCAGGCATTGTCACTGGGGTCGTCTTGGCCTCTGGTCGTATCTTTGGTGAGGCTGCTGCTCTCATCTATACAGCAGGACAATCTGCTCCAGCCCTTGACTGGTCTAACTGGAATATTCTCAGTGTGACTAGCCCAATCTCTATCTTCCGTCAAGCAGAAACCTTGGCTGTCCACATTTGGAAAGTCAATAGTGAAGGTACCATTCCAGATGGAACCATCGTATCAGCAGGTTCTGCTGCCGTGCTCCTCATCTTTATCCTCATCTTTAACTTTGGAGCCCGCAAACTCGGAAGTTACCTACATAAGAAATTAACCGCTGCCTAAAGGAGAAGCCATGTCAAAATATAATTGGGATGAAAAGCATATCATCACCTTTCCTGAAGAGAAAGTGGCCCTCTCTACTAAGGATTTACATGTTTACTACGGTAAAAATGAATCCATCAAGGGCATCGATATGCAATTTGAAAAAAATAAAATTACAGCCTTAATTGGCCCATCTGGATCAGGGAAATCAACCTACCTCCGCAGTCTCAACCGTATGAATGATACCATTGATATTGCCAAGGTGACAGGTCAAATCCTCTACCAAGGAATTGATGTCAACCGTCCAGAAATCAACGTTTATGAGATGCGTAAACACATCGGGATGGTCTTCCAACGCCCAAATCCCTTTGCCAAGTCTATCTATCGCAATATCACTTTTGCCCATGAACGTGCAGGGGTTAAGGACAAGCAAGTCTTGGATGAAATTGTGGAAACCTCTCTTCGTCAAGCTGCCCTTTGGGACCAGGTCAAAGACGATTTGCACAAGTCAGCCTTGACCCTATCAGGTGGTCAGCAGCAACGTCTCTGTATCGCTCGTGCTATCTCTGTTAAACCAGATATCCTCTTGATGGATGAACCAGCGTCAGCCTTGGATCCGATTGCGACAGCTCAGCTGGAAGAAACCATGCTGGAATTAAAGAAGGACTTTACCATCATCATCGTGACCCACAGTATGCAGCAGGCTGCGCGTGCTAGTGACTACACAGGATTTTTCTACTTGGGTGACTTGATCGAGTACGATAAGACCTCTAATATTTTCCAAAATGCCAAACTACAGTCAACCAATGACTACGTAACAGGACACTTTGGATAGAAAGGAAACAGTATGACAGAAGCGATTTTACAGGTGTCAGACCTGTCCGTTTACTACAATCAAAAAAAGGCCTTGAATAGTGTTTCCCTATCTTTCCAACCTAAGGAAATTACAGCCTTGATTGGTCCATCTGGATCAGGGAAGTCAACCCTTCTTAAGGCTATCAACCGCATGGGGGATCTCAATCCAGAGGTGACCACAACTGGTTCGGTGGTTTACAACGGCCACAACATTTACAGCCCACGTACAGATACAGTTGAATTGCGCAAGGAAATCGGTATGGTTTTCCAACAACCAAACCCTTTCCCTATGTCTATCTACGAAAATGTTGTTTACGGGCTTCGTATCAATGGAGTGAAGGACAAGCAGGTTCTGGATGAAGCAGTAGAAAAAGCCTTGCAACGAGCTTCTATCTGGGATGAGGTCAAGGATCGCCTGCATGATTCAGCTATCGGGCTTTCAGGTGGACAACAACAACGTGTCTGTGTTGCTCGTGTCTTGGCAACCAGTCCTAAAATCATTCTCTTGGATGAACCGACTTCAGCTCTGGACCCTATCTCGGCTGGTAAGATTGAGGAAACCTTGTATGGTCTAAAAGATAAATACACCATGCTCTTGGTTACGCGTTCCATGCAACAAGCCTCTCGTATCTCTGACAAGACAGGATTTTTCCTAGATGGAGATTTGATTGAGTTTAACGATACCAAGAAGATGTTCCTCAACCCACAACACAAGGAAACAGAAGATTATATTTCAGGAAAATTTGGATAAGGAGATAAATGATGTTACGTTCTCAATTTGAAGAAGATTTAGAGAAATTGCACAACCAGTTCTATGCTATGGGACAAGAAGTGCTATCCCAAATCAATCGTACAGTGCGTGCCTTTGTTACGCATGACCGTGATTTGGCCAAGGAAGTCATCGAAGACGATGCAGAAGTAAACGAATACGAAGTGAAATTGGAGAAGAAATCATTTGAAATGATTGCCCTCCAACAACCCGTTTCTCAGGACTTGCGTACTGTTTTGACAGTCTTGAAGGCTGTATCTGACTTGGAACGTATGGGGGACCATGCTGTTTCCATTGCCAAAGCGGCAATTCGTATGAAGGGTGAGCAACGTATCCCAGCTGTTGAAGAAGAAATCAAGAGAATGGGTCGCGATGTCAAGAACTTCGTCGAAGCAGCCCTTGAACTTTATCTGAATGGTTCAGTAGACCAGGCCTATGAAGTAGCAGCCATGGATGAAAAAATCAACCATTACTTTGATAGCATTCGTGACTTGGCTACAGAAGAAATCAAGAAAAATCCAGATGCCATCGTTACAGGTCGTGATTATTTCCAAGTGATTGCCTTCTTGGAACGCATTGGAGACTATGCCAAGAATATCTGTGAATGGGTTGTTTACTTTGAAACAGGTAAGATTGTCGAACTATAAAATAGATTCATTCTGTATAAAAAGGAGCTTGAAATCAACTGACAGCTCCTTTTTTGAATGAAAAAAATATTTTTAAGATAAAAATTCAAAAAAAACTTGACAAGTAACTTGGATAGCGTTATAATTATACAAAATTAACAGAGAGGTTGTTTATTTATGAAATCAAAAAAATGGATATTTGTTTTATGTAGTTTTCTTGCAAGTTTCTTCTTAGTAGCTTGCCAGTCGGGTTCTAATGGTTCTCAGTCAGCTGTTGAGGCCATTAAGCAAAAGGGGAAATTAGTTGTGGCGACTAGTCCTGACTATGCACCTTTTGAATTCCAATCCTTAGTTGACGGAAAAAATCAGGTAGTCGGTGCGGATATTGACATGGCTCAGGCTATCGCTGATGAACTTGGGGTTAAGTTGGAAATTTCAAGCATGAGTTTTGACAATGTCTTGACCAGTCTTCAAACTGGTAAGGCTGACCTAGCAGTTGCGGGAATTAGCGCTACTGACGAGAGAAAAGAAGTCTTTGATTTTTCAATCCCTTACTATGAAAACAAGATTAGTTTCTTGGTTCGTAAGGCTGATGTAGAAAAATACAAGGATTTAACTAGCCTTGAAAGTGCTAATATTGCAGCCCAAAAAGGGACTGTTCCAGAAGCTATGGTCAAGGAACAATTGCCAAAAGCTCAATTAACTTCCCTAACCAATATGGGTGAAGCAGTTAATGAATTGCAGGCTGGAAAAGTTGATGCTGTTCACATGGATGAGCCTGTTGCGCTTAGCTATGCTGCTAAAAATGCAGACCTAGCTGTCGCAACTGTCAGCTTGAAAATGAAGGATGGCGAAGCTAATGCAGTTGCCCTTAGAAAAAATAGTGCAGATTTGAAAGAAGTGGTGGACAAGGTCATCCAAAAACTCAAGGATGACGGCACTTACCAAAAATATCTTGAAAAAGCGGCAACCTTAACAGAAGTTGAACAATAAGAAAAAAGCAGAGTTGGAAGTCATTCCAATTCTGCTTTTAAATAGTTTAAAACATTTTCCAGATTGTCTAAGGACACCTTGGCAAATTGGTAAGGGCAGGTACCCAAGTAAGCCTCTTCAAAGAAGTCTAAGCCCAGCTGACTGTGTTTGAGACTGGCGATTTTAGGATACTGTCTGAGGTCTAGCAATAAACCATCATGTAGAGGAAAGTGAGGGAGGTGACAAGGAGTGTTAGCTAGTCTTTCCGTGATTTGTTTTTGGTAGTCTTCCTGACTGGATAAGCGAGCCAGACGATTTTTCTCAAACAGTTGACTGTCAATATAGAGTGACAGGGCTTTTTGCATGATGAGGTTGCTGTCGTAATCTAGGATATTTTTGTAGGCCACAAAGGCTTCCTTGATAGCATTTGGCAGAATGAGTGCCGTAATCCGCAGTGCTGGAAAGAGGCTGGTTGAGAAGGACTTGATGTAAATGACCCGCTCCTCTGTATCCAGATAGTGAAAGGTCTGGCCCTTCTTGGAATCCAAATCCCCCAGATAATCGTCCTCTACGATATAGACACCATACTTGGTAGCTAAGTCAAGAATAGCTCGTTTGTCCTGCTCAGAATAGGAATGGCCTAGAGGATAGTGAAAGCGAGGAATGG
>CAUTXU010000034.1:0-13017 GCA_963542415.1 uncultured Streptococcus sp. | reverse complement strand
TAAATTATCTGCCATTGACCAAGCGGAGGACCGTGACCTCTTTAAACAGTTGATGAAAGAATTGGAACAACCCATTCCAGAATCTGAAATTGTTAATACAGTAGAAGAAGCAGTTGCCTTTGCAGCAACAATTGGCTACCCAGTTATCGTTCGTCCAGCCTTTACACTTGGTGGTACTGGTGGTGGTATGTGTGCCAACGAGGAAGAATTGCGTGAAATCGCTGAAAATGGTTTGAAATTGTCACCTGTTACCCAATGTTTGATTGAGCGTTCAATCGCAGGTTTCAAGGAAATCGAATACGAAGTGATGCGTGACTCAGCTGACAATGCTTTGGTTGTTTGTAACATGGAAAACTTTGACCCAGTTGGGATTCACACAGGGGATTCCATTGTATTTGCCCCTGCGCAAACCATGTCAGACTATGAAAACCAAATGCTTCGTGACGCAAGCTTGAGCATTATTCGTGCCCTTAAGATTGAAGGTGGATGTAATGTTCAGCTGGCCCTTGATCCACACAGTTTCAAGTATTATGTCATCGAAGTAAATCCTCGTGTATCACGTTCGTCAGCACTTGCTTCTAAGGCGACAGGTTACCCAATTGCTAAGTTGGCTGCTAAGATTGCAGTTGGTTTGACCTTGGATGAGGTTATTAACCCAGTTACAGGTTCAACCTATGCCATGTTTGAGCCTGCCCTTGACTACGTGGTTGCTAAGATTCCTCGTTTCCCATTTGACAAGTTTGAAAAAGGTGAGCGCCGTCTTGGTACCCAGATGAAGGCGACTGGAGAAGTCATGGCAATCGGTCGTAACATCGAGGAATCTCTCCTTAAGGCTTGTCGTTCCCTTGAAATTGGGGTTCATCACAATGAAATACCTGAACTTGCATTAGTTTCTGATGATGCCTTGATTGAAAAGGTTGTGAAAGCCCAAGACGATCGTCTCTTCTATGTATCAGAAGCTATTCGCCGTGGTTACACACCAGAAGAAATTGCTGAATTGACTAAAATTGATATCTTCTATCTGGATAAGCTCTTGCATATCTTTGAAATTGAACAGGAGTTGGGAGCTCATCCACAAGATCTAGAAGTCTTGAAAACAGCCAAACTCAATGGTTTCTCAGACCGTAAGATTGCTGAACTATGGGAAACGACCGCTGATCACGTTCGCCAACTTCGTTTGGAAAACAAGATTGTTCCAGTTTATAAGATGGTAGATACTTGTGCGGCAGAGTTTGACTCTGAAACACCATATTTCTATTCAACCTATGGTTGGGAAAACGAGTCTATCAAGTCTGATAAGGAATCCGTTCTAGTCCTAGGTTCTGGTCCAATCCGTATCGGTCAAGGAGTCGAGTTTGACTATGCAACTGTTCACTCGGTTAAGGCTATCCAGGCTGCTGGCTATGAAGCCATCATCATGAACTCAAACCCAGAGACCGTTTCAACAGACTTCTCTGTATCAGATAAGCTTTACTTTGAGCCATTGACACTCGAAGATGTTATGAACGTCATTGACTTGGAACAACCAAAAGGCGTTATCGTTCAGTTTGGTGGTCAGACAGCTATTAACCTTGCGGAGCCATTGGCAAAAGCAGGTGTGACTATTCTTGGTACGCAGGTTGCTGATCTAGACCGTGCCGAAGACCGCGACCTCTTTGAACAAGCTCTCAAAGACTTGGATATTCCACAACCACCAGGACAAACAGCTACCAATGAAGAAGAAGCAGTTCTTGCAGCTCGCAAGATTGGCTTCCCAGTTCTTGTCCGCCCATCTTATGTACTTGGTGGACGTGCCATGGAAATCGTTGAAAACGAAGAAGACCTTCGTTCTTACATGCGAACTGCTGTCAAGGCTAGTCCAGACCACCCAGTTCTTGTCGATTCTTACATTGTTGGTCAGGAGTGCGAAGTTGATGCCATCTCAGACGGTGAAAATGTCCTTATCCCTGGTATCATGGAACATATCGAACGTGCTGGTGTCCACTCAGGTGACTCAATGGCCGTTTACCCACCACAAACCTTGTCGCAAAAGGTGCAAGAAACAATCGCAGACTATACTAAACGCCTAGCAATCGGTCTTAACTGCCTTGGAATGATGAACATCCAGTTTGTCATCAAGGATGAAAAAGTCTATGTTATTGAGGTCAATCCACGTGCCAGCCGTACGGTTCCATTCCTTTCTAAGGTAACCAATATTCCTATGGCTCAGGTAGCGACCAAGCTCATTCTTGGTCAAAACCTTGAAGAACTGGGCTACCAAGATGGTCTTTACCCTGAAAGTACTCGCGTTCATATCAAGGCACCTGTCTTCTCCTTTACCAAACTAGCTAAGGTAGACAGCTTACTTGGTCCTGAAATGAAGTCAACAGGGGAAGTTATGGGTTCTGATACTACTTTGGAAAAAGCTCTCTATAAAGCCTTTGAAGCTTCTTACCTCCACTTGCCAACTTTTGGTAACGTTGTATTTACCATCGCTGATGATGCCAAAGAAGAAGCCTTGGACTTAGCTCGTCGTTTCCAAAATATTGGCTATGGAATCCTCGCGACAGAAGGGACAGCAGCCTTCTTTGCCAGTCATGGATTGCAAGCCCAACCTGTTGGTAAGATTGGTGATGACGATAAGGATATTCCAAGCTTTGTTCGCAAAGGAAGAATTCAAGCTATCATTAACACAGTAGGAACAAAACGAACTGCTGACGAAGATGGAGAGCAAATCCGCCGTTCAGCCATTGAACACGGGGTGCCCCTCTTTACAGCCCTAGATACAGCTAACGCCATGCTTAAGGTACTTGAAAGTCGTAGCTTTGTCACAGAAGCAATCTAGTTGAGAAAAATTTTTCACAGTTTTAAAGCCAGCGTTTTCTGATGCTGGCTTTTGCCATATTGGTATTGCTTATTTCAACTATCATACTTTCCTTAAGAATCATTTCAAAATGTGATTCAATAAGAATAAATTGGAAATAGGAAACTATTTTCAACATTTCTTTCAAAAACTTCATTAATAAAATAGGTAATGACAAGATTAGAAAGTGAATATTCCTATGCTCTCTTACAAAAAGGTCTCTCTTTCTGAGATCAACCAATCTATTGAAACTCTGGATAACAATCATTTTTTGCAAAATCTAAAAGCATTTTTAGGTCCTGGAGCTCTTGTAGCAGTTGGTCATTTTTTATTCTAAAGACTTGTCCCGAGCTCATTCGTATTTATATCATAAAGTTAGCTAATAAGAAATGAAGGGCAGTAAGGTAAGTGATTACTTTGAAGTTTTAAATTTTGATTTTAAGTTTTCTTTAAGGAAATTATATTATTCTGAAGAACTCTAAAATTTCACAGCCATTTATTAGTAATGACTACAGAATTCCTAGTCATTACTAGAAATGGTCCTGTTTCTTTGAATAATAGGACTGCATAATTCTCCTATTCTAGAAGGGGAGGACCAGTATTTCTTTCATGATAGAACTAGATTGTGGTATAATAGAGAGGATAAGTTTTTTAGTAAGACAAAGGAGAAAATAGATGATTTATGCAGGAATTCTTGCTGGTGGAACTGGCACACGCATGGGAATCAGTAATTTGCCAAAACAATTTTTAGAGCTAGGTGATCGACCTATTTTGATTCATACAATTGAAAAATTTGTCTTGGAACCAAGCATTGAAAAAATTGTGGTTGGTGTTCATGGAGACTGGGTTTCCCATGCAGAGGATCTTGTAGATAAATATCTACCTCTTCATAAGAATCGTATCATCATTACAAAGGGTGGTGCTGACCGTAATACGAGTATTGAGAAAATCATTGAAGCCATCGATGCTTATCGTCCGCTTACTCCAGAGGATATCGTTGTTACCCACGATTCTGTTCGTCCATTCATTACGCTTCGCATGATTCAGGACAATATCCAACTTGCCCAAAATCATGATGCAGTAGACACAGTGGTAGAAGCGGTTGATACTATCGTTGAAAGTACTAATGGTCAATTTATTACAGATATTCCAAATCGTGCTCACCTTTATCAAGGACAAACACCTCAAACATTCCGTTGCAAGGACTTCATGGACCTTTATGGATCTCTTTCTGATGAAGAGAAGGAAATCTTGACAGATGCATGTAAAATCTTTGTGATCAAAGGAAAAGATGTAGCCTTGGCCAAGGGTGAATACTCAAATCTGAAGATTACAACAGTAACAGATTTGAAGATTGCAAAAAGTATGATTGAGAAAGACTAGTGATATGATTAATCAAATTTATCAACTGACTAAGCCCAAGTTTATCAACGTCAAATACCAGGAAGAGGATATTGACCAAGAGAATCATATCCTCATCCGCCCCAACTACATGGCTGTCTGTCATGCGGATCAGCGTTACTACCAAGGAAAACGTGATCCAAAGATTTTGAATAAAAAACTTCCAATGGCAATGATTCACGAGTCATGTGGAACCGTTATTTCTGACCCGACGGGAACCTATGAGGTTGGGCAAAAAGTTGTCATGATTCCTAATCAGCCTCCTATGCAGAGTGATGAAGAATTCTATGAAAACTACATGACAGGGACTCATTTCTTGTCTAGTGGATTTGATGGCTTTATGAGAGAGTTTGTTTCTCTTCCTAAAGATCGTGTGGTGGCTTATGATGCTATCGAAGATACGGTTGCAGCCATTACAGAGTTTGTCAGTGTTGGCATGCATGCTATGAATCGTCTATTGACTCTTGCTCATAGTAAGCGAGACCGAATCGCTGTTATCGGAGATGGAAGTTTAGCTTTTGTGGTTGCCAATATTATCAACTATACTTTGCCAGAAGCAGAGATTGTGGTTATTGGTCGTCATTGGGAAAAGTTGGAACTCTTCTCATTTGCTAAAGAATGCTATATCACTGATAATATTCCTGAAGATTTGGCCTTTGACCATGCTTTTGAGTGTTGTGGTGGTGATGGTACTGGACCAGCTATTAATGATTTGATTCGCTACATTCGTCCTCAGGGAACGATTCTTATGATGGGAGTTAGCGAGTATAAAGTCAATCTCAATACACGCGATGCTTTAGAAAAAGGCTTGCTCTTGGTTGGGTCCTCTCGTTCTGGTCGTATTGATTTTGAAAATGCCATTCAAATGATGGAAGTCAAGAAATTTGCCAATCGTCTTAAAAATATCCTTTATTTAGAAGAACCTGTAAGAGAAATTAAAGATATTCATCGTGTCTTTGCAACCGATTTAAACACAGCCTTTAAAACCGTGTTTAAGTGGGAAGTATAAGTGCTGGAGGTTAATTGTGGAGAAAATTATTAAAGAAAAAATTTCTTCCTTACTTAGTCAAGAAGAGGAAGTCCTCAGTGTTGAACAACTGGGGGGAATGACCAATCAAAACTATTTGGTCAAAACAACAAATAAGCAATACATTGTTAAGTTCTTTGGTAAAGGGACAGAAAAGCTGATCAATCGTCAAGATGAAAAGTACAATCTTGAACTACTTAAAGATTTAGACCTAGATGTAAAAAATTATCTTTTTGATATTGAAGCTGGTATCAAAGTAAATGAGTATATCGAATCTGCGATTACGCTTGATTCAACGTCAATCAAGACCAAATTTGATAAAATTGCTCCAATATTACAAACGATTCATGCTTCTGGTAAGGAATTAAGAGGAGAATTTGCTCCTTTTGAAGAAATCAAAAAATACGAATCCTTGATTGAAGAAAAAATTCCTTATGCCAACTATGAAGCTGTTCGAGAAGAAGTCTTCTCCTTAGAGAAAAGACTGGCTGACTTAGGTGTTGACAGAAAATCTTGTCATATCGATTTGGTGCCTGAAAACTTTATCGAATCACCTCAAGGACGACTTTATCTGATTGACTGGGAATATTCATCAATGAACGATCCAATGTGGGATTTGGCTGCCCTCTTTTTAGAGTCTGAATTCACTCGTCAAGAGGAAGAAGCCTTCTTATCTCACTATGAGAGTGAGCAAACACCTGTCTCTCGTGAAAAGATTGCCATTTATAAAATTTTACAAGATGCTATTTGGAGTCTATGGACAGTCTACAAAGAAGAGCAAGGTGCAGATTTTGGTGATTATGGTGTGAGCCGTTACCAAAGAGCTATTAAAGGTTTGTCATATTATGGAGGTTCAGATGAAAAATAAAAATGGAGTTTCCTTCGGTCTACTCTCAGGTGTTTTCTGGGGATTAGGTCTAACGGTTAGTGCTTATATCTTTTCGATTTTTACAGAATTGTCGCCCTTTGTGGTGGCTGCTGCTCACGATTTTTTGAGTATCTTTATCTTACTAGCTTTTCTTTTAGTAAAAGAAGGAAAAGTTCGTCTCTCAATTTTCTTAAATATTCGCAATGTTAGTGTGATCATCGGAGCCTTGTTAGCAGGCCCTATCGGTATGCAGGCCAATCTTTACGCAGTTAAGTATATCGGAAGTTCCTTAGCTTCATCGGTATCTGCTATCTATCCTGCGATTTCAGTTTTATTGGCTTTCTTCTTTTTGAAGCACAAGATTTCGAAAAATACTGTATTTGGGATCATCTTGATTATTGCAGGGATTATTGCTCAGACCTATAAGGTTGAACAGGTCAATTCCTTCTACATTGGGATTCTCTCTGCTTTGGTTTGTGCTATTGCATGGGGAAGTGAGAGTGTTCTCAGCTCTTTTGCTATGGAAAGTGAATTGAGTGAAATCGAAGCCCTCTTAATCCGTCAAGTGACTTCATTCTTGTCCTATCTTGTGATTGTGCTCTTCTCTCATCAGTCATTTGCAGAAGTAGCCAATGGACAATTGCTAGGTCTTATGATTGTCTTTGCAGCCTTTGATATGATTTCCTATTTGGCTTATTATATCGCTATCAATCGCTTGCAACCAGCCAAGGCTACAGGCTTGAACGTGAGTTATGTAGTTTGGACTGTCTTGTTTGCAGTTGTTTTCTTGGGTGCACCGCTAGATATGCTGACAATTATTACGTCACTTGTCGTCATTGCTGGAGTTTATATTATTATTAAAGAATAAAGGAGATTCGTGTGAAAGCCATCATCTTAGCAGCGGGATTGGGAACTCGCTTGCGTCCTATGACTGAAAATACCCCTAAAGCCTTGGTTCAGGTTAATCAAAAACCCTTGATTGAATACCAAATTGAGTTTCTCAAAGAAAAAGGTATCCATGACATCATCATCATCGTTGGTTACCTTAAAGAACAATTCGATTACTTAAAAGAAAAATATGGAGTTCGCCTCGTTTTCAATGATAAATACGCTGACTACAATAACTTTTACTCTCTCTATCTTGTAAAAGAAGAATTAGCTAACAGTTATGTTATTGATGCCGACAATTATCTCTTTAAAAATATGTTCCGCAATGATTTGACACGTTCGACTTATTTTAGTGTCTATCGTGAAGATTGTACCAACGAATGGTTCTTGGTCTATGGAGATGACTATAAGGTTCAAGACATTACTGTTGATAGCAAGGCAGGTCGCATCCTTAGTGGTGTATCCTTCTGGGATGCTCCAACTGCAGAAAAGATTGTCAGCTTTATCGACAAGGCTTATGCAAGTGGCGAATTTGTTGATCTCTACTGGGACAATATGGTTAAGGACAATATCAAAGAGCTAGATGTCTATGTTGAAGAATTAGAAGGCAATAGCATCTATGAAATCGATAGTGTCCAAGACTATCATAAATTAGAAGAAATTCTTAAAAACGAAAATTAAAGATTCCAACATCTGGCTAAAATAGTCGGATGTTTTTTTGATTTTTTACGAATAAATAGATGAGTAGAAAAAGAAATGGAGATATTTATGAAAATCACAAACTATGAAATCTATAAGTTAAAAAAATCAGGTTTGACCAATCAACAGATTTTGAAGGTCCTAGAATACGCTGAAAGTGTTGATCAAGAACTGTTGTTAGGTGATATTGCAGATATATCAGGTTGCCGAAATCCAGCTGTTTTTATGGAACGTTATTTTCAGATAGACGATGCGCATTTGGAGAAGGAGTTTCAAAAATTTCCATCTTTCTCTATTTTAGATGACTGTTACCCTTGGGATTTGAGTGAAATATACGATGCGCCTGTACTTTTATTTTACAAGGGAAATCTTGACCTCTTAAAATTTCCAAAAGTAGCGGTTGTGGGGAGTCGTGCTTGTAGCAAACAGGGAGCTAAGTCAGTTGAAAAAGTCATTCAAGGCTTGGAAAATGAACTGGTTATTGTCAGTGGCTTAGCTAAGGGGATTGACACAGCAGCTCATATGGCAGCTCTTCAGAATGGCGGAAAAACCATTGCAGTGATTGGAACAGGACTGGATGTGTTTTATCCTAAAGCCAATAAACGCTTGCAAGACTACATCGGCAATGATCATCTGGTTCTCAGTGAATATGGACCTGGCGAACAACCTCTGAAATTTCATTTTCCTGCCCGTAATCGCATCATTGCTGGACTTTGCCGTGGTGTGATTGTAGCAGAGGCTAAGATGCGCTCAGGTAGTCTCATTACCTGTGAGCGAGCAATGGAAGAAGGGCGCGATGTCTTTGCTATTCCTGGTAGCATTTTAGATGGACTATCAGACGGTTGCCATCATTTGATTCAAGAAGGGGCAAAATTGGTCACCAGTGGGCAGGATGTTCTTGCGGAATTTGAATTTTAATACTCTTCGAAAATCTCTTCAAACCACGTCAGCTTCCATCTGCAACCTCAAAACAGTGTTTTGAGCAACCTGCGGCTAGCTTCCTAGTTTGCTCTTTGATTTTCATTGAGTATAAGAAGAAAGTCCGCTTACTAGACAAACTTTTCTTCTATATATAGGAGCTAAGTCTTGACAGTTATGGCAAAATGGTTTACACTTTATAAAGTTTATTACTTTGAAAAGGTGTGATACTGTGGCTACGGCAACAAAAAAGAAAAAATCAACAGTTAAAAAAAATCTAGTAATCGTGGAGTCGCCTGCTAAGGCGAAAACGATTGAGAAATATCTAGGCAGAAACTACAAGGTTTTAGCCAGTGTCGGGCATATCCGTGATTTGAAGAAATCCAGTATGTCCGTCGATATTGAAAATAATTATGAACCGCAATATATCAATATCCGAGGAAAAGGCTCTCTTATTAATGACTTGAAAAAAGAAGCTAAAAAAGCTAATAAAGTCTTTCTTGCGAGTGACCCGGACCGTGAAGGAGAAGCGATTTCTTGGCATTTGGCTCATATCCTTAATTTGGATGAGAATGATGCTAACCGTGTGGTCTTCAATGAAATCACCAAGGATGCAGTTAAAAATGCTTTCAAAGAGCCACGCAAGATTGATATGGACTTGGTCGATGCTCAACAGGCACGCCGTGTCCTGGACCGCTTGGTAGGGTATTCGATTTCGCCTATTTTGTGGAAAAAGGTCAAGAAGGGTTTGTCAGCAGGTCGCGTTCAGTCTATTGCCCTTAAGTTAATCATTGATCGTGAGAATGAAATCAATGCCTTCCAGCCAGAGGAATACTGGACAATTGATGGCGTCTTTAAAAAGGGAACCAAGCAATTCCAGGCTTCCTTCTATGGAGTAGATGGTAAAAAGCTGAAACTGACTAGCAATGACGAGGTTAAGGAAGTCTTGTCTCGTCTGACTAGTAAAGACTTTTCAGTGGATCAGGTAGATAAGAAAGAGCGCAAGCGTAATGCTCCTTTACCTTATACCACTTCATCTATGCAGATGGATGCGGCTAATAAAATTAACTTCCGTACTCGAAAAACCATGATGGTTGCCCAACAGCTCTATGAAGGAATTAATATCGGTTCTGGTGTTCAAGGTTTGATTACCTATATGCGTACCGATTCGACTCGTATCAGTCCTGTAGCGCAAAATGAAGCAGCAAGCTTCATTACGGATCGTTTTGGTAGCAAGTATTCTAAGCATGGTAGCAAGGTCAAAAATGCATCAGGTGCTCAGGATGCCCACGAGGCTATTCGTCCGTCTAGCGTTTTTAATACACCTGAAAGCATCGCTAAGTATCTGGACAAGGATCAACTCAAGCTTTATACTCTTATCTGGAATCGTTTTGTAGCGAGCCAGATGACAGCTGCTGTTTTTGATACCATGGCTGTTAAATTGTCTCAAAATGGGGTCCAATTTGCTGCTAATGGTAGTCAGGTTAAGTTTGATGGTTATCTTGCCATTTATAATGATTCTGACAAGAATAAGATGTTACCAGATATGGCTGTTGGAGATGTGGTTAAGCAGGTTAATAGCAAACCAGAGCAACATTTCACTCAACCGCCTGCTCGCTATTCTGAAGCGACCCTGATCAAGACCTTGGAGGAAAATGGGGTTGGACGTCCGTCAACCTACGCACCGACCATTGAAACCATTCAGAAACGTTATTATGTTCGCCTTGCAGCCAAACGTTTTGAACCAACAGAGTTGGGAGAAATTGTTAACAAGCTCATCGTTGAATATTTCCCAGATATCGTAAACGTGACCTTCACAGCTGAAATGGAAGGCAAGCTGGATGATGTCGAAGTCGGAAAAGAGCAGTGGCAACGTGTCATTGATGCCTTTTACAAACCTTTCTCTAAAGAAGTGGCCAAGGCTGAAGAAGAAATGGAAAAAATCCAAATCAAGGATGAACCAGCTGGATTTGATTGTGAAGTGTGTGGTAGTCCAATGGTCATTAAACTTGGTCGTTTTGGTAAGTTCTACGCTTGTAGCAATTTCCCAGATTGCCGTCATACCCAAGCAATCGTGAAAGAAATCGGTGTTGAGTGTCCAAGTTGTCATCAGGGACAAATCATTGAGCGTAAAACCAAACGTAATCGCCTCTTCTATGGTTGCAATCGCTATCCAGAATGTGAATTTACCTCTTGGGACAAGCCTGTTGGTCGTGACTGTCCAAAATGTGGCAACTTCCTCATGGAGAAAAAAGTCCGTGGTGGTGGCAAGCAGGTTGTTTGTAGCAAGGGTGACTACGAAGAAGAAAAGATTAAATAAGAGGAGAGTCCTGAAAGTGAATTTCAGGCTCTTTTGGGTTGGAGCTTGACAAAATTCATCATTGTATGCGAAACTAGAAGAAGATTATTTTAATTAGGAGTAGTTATGCGTATTATTTATCTTATTATTGGTTTTTTATCACTGGCCTTGGCTATTATTGGGGTTGTTTTACCCTTATTACCTACAACGCCTTTTCTTTTGTTGTCTATTGCTTGTTTCTCCAGAAGTTCCAAGCGCTTCGAAGACTGGCTTTATCATACCAAGCTCTATCAAGCATATGTAGCTGATTTTCGCGAGACCAAATCCATTGCGCGTGAACGTAAGAAAAAAATCATCGTATCCATCTACATTCTGATGGGAATTTCCATTTATTTTGCTCCTCTATTACCAGTCAAAATCGGTCTGGGAGCTTTGACCATTTTTATCACCTACTATCTCTTTAAGGTTATTCCAGACAAAGAATAGGTAAAATTTGTTACTATTTCCCTTGATAAAATTGAAAGCATATTCACAACAATATGATATAATAAATTTAAAGTAATACTCAAGGAGAATTAAATGATTTACGAATTTTGTGCTGAAAATGTGACCTTGCTTGAAAAAGCTATGGAGGCTGGAGCTCGTCGAATCGAACTCTGTGATAATCTAGCAGTTGGTGGAACCACACCAAGCTATGGAGTAACTAAGGCAGCAGTTGAACTGGCAGCTAACTATGATACGACCATCATGACCATGATTCGCCCACGTGGTGGCGACTTTGACTATAATGACCTAGAAATTGATATCATGCTAGAAGACATTCGGTTGACTGCTCAGGCTGGAAGTCAAGGAGTTGTATTTGGAGCCTTAACTGCTGATAAGAAGTTGGATAAGGCTAATCTAGAGAAGTTAATTGCTGCATCAAAAGGAATGGAAATTGTCTTCCACATGGCCTTTGATGAATTGAGCGATAAAGATCAACTGGAAGCTATTGACTGGCTCAGCCAAGCTGGAGTAACTCGTATCCTAACTCGCGCTGGTGTGTCTGGCGATTCACTAGAAAAACGTTTTGCTCACTATCACAGAATTTTGGAGCACGCTAAAGGTAAGATTGAAATTCTACCAGGTGGGGGGATTGAACTTGACAACCGTCAAACCTTTATCGACCAGCTAGGCGTGACACAATTGCATGGAACCAAGGTTGTCTTTTAAAAAATAGAAAGGAACTGCTAGCTTTGGGTAGCAGTTTTCACTTATGTTTGAAATTTTTAAATCCTATCAGTTTAATCAAGAAAAGGCTCATGCTTTTGGTTTTGTAGAAAATAGTGGAGTCTGGACCTATAGTTGCCAGATTTTGCAGGGTGACTTTGTCATGACTGTGTCCATTACTGCTGATAATGTGAACTTTCAAGTCTTTGATCAGGAAACGGGCGACCTATATCCTCAAGTCCATATGGAAAGTATGAGAGGAAGTTTTGTAGGAAGTGTCCGTGAGTCTTGTTTGGAGATTCTTTACCAGATTCGGAAGGCTTGTTTTGATGTGCAAGATTTTATCTGTCCTCAGACTAAGCGAATCATGACTCAGGTTCAGGAACAGTATGGTAATCAGCTGGAATATCTGTGGGAGAAATCTCCTGATACGGCAGTATTACGTCATGAAGGCAATAAAAAGTGGTATGCTGTTTTGATGAGAATCTCTTGGGATAAATTGGAAAAGGGCAGAGAAGGTCTAGTCGAAGCAGTCAACCTCAAACACGACCAAGTAGCTGATTTGCTTTTAAAAAAGGGCATTTATCCAGCCTTTCATATGAACAAACGTTACTGGATTAGTGTGACTTTTGATGATACTTTGTCAGATGAAGAAGTACTGAAATTGATAGAAATAAGTTGGAACTTAACCTTTAAAAAATGAAACATTTCAAGGATTTTCAAGAACTTTCAATTAGCTAAATATTCTTTACTGAAGAAATTTTCAGAAAATATTGGATTTTTTCTTGACAAGTGCTTGTGCCTATGCTAAAATCCCATCTTTGACAGTTTTTTGAAAACAAAGAGCCCCTAAATGCTGCTATAAC
>CAUTXU010000033.1:0-13055 GCA_963542415.1 uncultured Streptococcus sp. | reverse complement strand
GCAAACAAGTCGGGATTTTAGGGGGGAATTTTAACCCTGTTCACAATGCCCATCTGATTGTTGCGGACCAAGTACGGCAACAGTTGGGACTGGACCAGGTCCTGCTTATGCCTGAATACCAACCACCTCATGTAGATAAAAAGGAAACCATCCCCGAGCACCATCGTCTCAAGATGCTTGAATTGGCGATAGAGGGGATTGAAGGTCTGGACATTGAAACCATTGAGCTAGAGCGCAAGGGTATTTCCTATACCTACGACACCATGAAGATTTTAACAGAGAAGAATCCAGATACGGATTATTACTTTATCATCGGTGCCGATATGGTGGACTATCTGCCTAAGTGGTACCGAATTGATGAGTTGGTTGACATGGTTCAGTTCGTGGGGGTTCAGCGCCCACGCTACAAGGCAGGGACTTCCTATCCAGTTATCTGGGTGGATGTGCCTCTCATGGATATTTCGTCCAGCATGGTGCGTGATTTCCTTGCCCAAGGTCGAAAACCCAACTTTCTCCTACCTCAGTCTGTGCTAGACTACATCGAGAAGGAGGGGCTTTACTGATGGCCTATCAAGACTATATCAACTGCTCTCGTGAAACTTTGTTGGAAAAAATGGCAGAGCTTCTACCTGAAAAACGCTTAACCCATTGCTTGGGTGTGGAGCGTGCGGCCATAGAACTTGCCCAGCGATTTGGAGTTGATGCCGAGAAGGCAGGCCTAGCAGGCCTTCTTCATGACTATGCTAAAAAGTTGTCAGATCAGAAATTTCTAGACTTGATTGACCGTTACCAATTAGACCCTGATCTCAAAAACTGGGGCAATAATGTCTGGCATGGTATGGTCGGAATTTACAAGATTCAAGAAGACTTGGATTTGCATGATTCTGAAATCCTGCGAGCCATTGAAATCCATACAGTCGGAGCTGATCAGATGACGGACTTAGATAAGGTTGTCTATGTCGCAGACTATATCGAGCACAATCGAGCCTTTCCAGGAGTGGATGAGGCGCGTGAGATTGCAAGTTTGTCGCTCAATAAGGCTGTAGCCTACGAAACAGCTCGTACCGTGGAGCATCTAGCTCATCAGGGATTTCCCATCTATCCCCAAACCCTTGAAACCTATAACGCCTTTGTGCACTATTTGAAAGAGGACTAAATGAAGACGGCTTTTATCATTATTGATGTACAAAATATTTTAGTGGAAACAGGTTTTAAGACAGAGAGACTATTAGAAAAATTTCTTATTTACAAAACCAGGCTAGAAGCAAGAATATTGAAATTATCTATGTTCAACATATTGAGAATCCTGAAGCCCAAACATCAGAAGATTGGCAGTTATCTGCGCTTTTAAATCGAAAACCTGATGAAAAGGTCTTTCAGAAGAAGTATAATAGTATTTTCAAAGAAACTGGCTTAAAAGAATACTTGGATAAACAGGGGATTGAAAAATTAGTTTTATGTGGTATGCAGACAGAATATTGTGTGGATACCTCTGTCAAGGTTGCCTTTGAATATGGCTATCAGCTTATTATTCCAGAAGGTGCTGTCACAACCTTTGATGGGGATGACATTCCAGCAGAAACGATAAATGAATTTTATGAGGACATTTGGGAGGAGCGCTTTGCAGATGTCCTAGATTATAAAAATATTTTTTAAAAGAGGACTAAATGAACGAAAAAGAATTACTAGAACTAGTCGTGAAAGCGGCTGATGAGAAACGTGCGGAGGATATCCTCGCACTTGATGTACAAGATTTGACCAGCGTGACGGACTACTTTGTGATCACTAGCTCAATGAATAGCCGTCAGTTGGATGCTATCGCTGACAATATCCGTGAAAAAGTAGCGGATGCAGGTTTTAAAGGTAGCCATATCGAAGGTGATGCAGCTGGAGGCTGGGTCTTGCTAGACCTCGGTGGGGTTGTTGTGCATATCTTCTCAGAAGAAATACGTGCCCACTATAACCTGGAAAAACTATGGCATGAGGCGGATTCAGTAGATATTTCAGAAGCTCTTGCTTAGAAGATGAACTCAGTTGTAGTCAACTGGGTTTCTTTGCTTATTTTAGAATAAAATGGATAGAAAGGTAAAGGGCGAGTGGTGTTTGCCATTAACGCTCTTGGTATCATGTTTTATGGCAACTTATGAAACCTTTGCGGCGGTCTATGATGCGGTCATGGACGATAGTTTATACGACAAATGGACGGATTTTTCTCTGCGTCACTTGCCTAAGACCAAGGAGAGAAAGAAACTCTTGGAATTGGCTTGTGGGACAGGAATTCAATCTGTTCGCTTCTCTCAGGCAGGTTTTGATGTGACTGGGCTTGATTTGAGTGCGGATATGTTGAAAATTGCTGAAAAGAGAGCGGCTTCAGCCAAGCAAAAGATTGATTTTATTGAAGGCAATATGTTGGACTTATCCAAGGTGGGTCAATATGATTTCGTCACTTGTTATTCGGACTCAATCTGCTACATGCAAGATGAGGTGGAAGTAGGGGACGTCTTTAAGGCGGTCTATAATGCTCTCAACGAAGATGGTGTCTTTATCTTTGATGTGCATTCGACCTACCAGACAGACGAAGTTTTTCCAGGCTATTCCTACCATGAAAATGCGGAAGATTTTGCCATGCTCTGGGATACCTACGAGGATGCAGCGCCTCACTCCATCGTGCATGAGTTGACCTTCTTTATCAAGGAAGCGGATGGTTCCTTTAGTCGCCACGATGAAGTGCATGAGGAGCGGACTTATGAGGTTCTGACCTATGATATTTTGCTGGAACAGGCTGGTTTCAAGTCCTTCAAACTCTATGCGGACTTTGAGGACAAAGAGCCTACAGAAATTAGTACCCGTTGGTTTTTTGTCGCGCAGAAGTAGGAGATTATCATGACCATCACAGGTATTATCGCGGAGTTTAATCCCTTGCATAATGGGCATAAATACCTGCTAAATCAGGCTGAGGGGCTGAAAATTGTGGCTATGTCAGGGAATTTCATGCAGCGTGGAGAACCTGCTATCGTAGACAAGTGGACAAGGGCCCAGATGGCTCTGGAAAATGGCGCAGATTTGGTAGTAGAATTGCCCTTTTTAGTCAGTGTTCAGGCAGCAGATTTCTTTGGTCAAGGAGCTGTGGATATCTTAGCTCAGTTAGGGATTGATAACTTAGCCTTTGGGACGGAGGAAGTTCTGGATTACCAGAAAATCGCTGACTTATACACAGAGAAAGGTGCTGAGATGGAGAAATTTGTGGAAAATTTGCCTGATTCCCTTTCCTATCCCCAGAAAACCCAAGCCATGTGGAAGGAATTTGCAGGTCTTGATTTTTCAGGCAATACGCCCAATCATGTTCTTGCTCTTGCCTATGCCAAGGCGGTTGCGGGACGCAACATCAGACTTCATCCGATTCAGCGTCAGGGGGCGGGTTATCATTCTGTGGACAAGGATGTGGATTTTGCCTCAGCGACGGCCCTCCGTCAGCACCAGTCAGACCAAGATTTCTTAGAACGCTTTATGCCATCTGTTGCTCTCTTTGAGCAGGCTAATAAGGTGAGTTGGGACGACTATTTTCCTTTGCTCCGCTATCAAATCTTGTCAAATCCAGACTTAACAACGATCTATCAAGTTAATCAAGAAATGGCTGTGCGCATTAAAGAGGCTATTAAATCAGCCCAGTCTGTGGAAGAATTGGTAGAGTTAGTGACTACCAAACGTTACACAAAGGCGCGTGTCAGACGCCTATTGACCTATATCTTGGTGCAGGCCAGAGAAAGTGACATCCCAGAAGCCATCCATGTCCTTGGCTTTACCGAAAAAGGCAGACGACATCTTAAGAACTTGAAAGACCAAGTTCATCTAGTCAGTCGAATTGGCAAAGAACCATGGGATACCATGACCCAAAAGGCAGACCAGATTTATCAACTAGGAAATCCAAGTATAGCAGAGCAGAATTTTGGAAGAGTGCCGATTAGAATAGAAACAAACTAAGTCTACTGAAAGGTAGGCTTTTTGAGATTTTTTACGAATAATACTCTTCGAAAATCTCTTCAAACCGCGTCAACGTCATCTTGCCGTAGGTATGGTTACTGACTTCGTCAGTTCTATCCACAACCTCAAAACGGTGTTTTGAGCAGCCTGCGGCTAGTTTCCTAGTTTGCTCTTTGATTTTTATTGAGTATAAATAGATAGAAAAGAAAATCTTGTACAAGTTCCTGACAATTTCTTTCTTTTCGTGTATAATAGTGGAAAAGAGGTAAAACGAGGTATGGTTATGGAAGCAGTTCTTTACTCAACATTCCGAAATCATTTAAAAGAATACATGAAGAAGGTCAATGATGAATTTGAGCCTTTAACGGTGGTTAATAAAAATCCAGACGAGGACATTGTAGTCCTTTCAAAGAGCGAGTGGGACAGTATTCAGGAAACCCTGAGAATCGCTCAAAATAAGGAATTATCAGACAAGGTTTTGCGAGGAATGGCTCAAGTCCGTGCTGGAAGCACTCAGGTCCATGTTATTGAGGAGTGATGCATGCTACTCAAGTTTACAGAAGATGCGTGGGCAGATTATTGCTACTGGCAAACTCAGGATAAGAAAACGTTAAAAAGAATCAACATGCTAATCAAGGATATTCAACGTGATCCTTTTGTAGGAATGGGGAAACCAGAACCACTCAAGTATGACTACCAAGGAGCCTGGTCACGTCGTATTGATGCAGAAAATCGCTTGATTTATATGATGGATGGAGATAGCGTGGCTTTCTTGTCCTTTAAAGATCATTACTAAGTCTACTGCAAAGGTAGGCTTTTTCTCAAATCTCTACTAAGCAACTATTTCCAAAAGCAAGTTTCTTTTAGCAAATGCGTTCCAAATTCCCCAAAACATATTCTATTTTAGGTTTGTGAAAATCACTTTTTTATGGTAGAATGTAAAAGAATGTATGTCATTCGGAATAACAATAAAATGAGGTAAAAACATGGAAATCATGTCGCTTGCGATTGCTGTTTTTGCCGTCATCATTGGTTTAGTCATTGGATATGTCAGCATCTCAGCTAAGATGAAATCATCTCAAGAGGCTGCAGAGTTGATGCTTTTAAATGCTGAACAAGAAGCAACTAATTTACGAGGACAAGCTGAGCGCGAAGCGGATTTATTTCTCAATGAAGCTAAGAGCGAAAGCAAGTCTCTTAAAAAAGAAGCACTATTGGAGGCCAAAGAAGAAGCCAGAAAATACCGTGAAGAAGTGGACGCTGAATTCAAATCAGAACGTCAAGAACTCAAACAAATCGAAAGTCGTTTGACCGAGAGAGCTACTAGCCTCGACCGTAAGGACGACAATTTGACGAGTAAAGAACAAACACTTGAACAAAAAGAACAAAGTATTTCTGATAGAGCGAAAAACCTTGATGCGCGTGAAGAGCAATTAGAGGAAGTCGAAAGACAAAAAGAAGCAGAGCTAGAGCGTATTGGTGCTCTGTCTCAGGCAGAAGCACGAGATATTATCTTGGCACAGACAGAGGAAAACTTGACCAAGGAGATTGCCAGCCGTATTCGTGAAGCTGAGCAAGAGGTCAAGGAACGTTCTGACAAAATGGCCAAGGACATCCTGGTTCAAGCTATGCAACGTATCGCTGGTGAATATGTAGCGGAGTCAACAAACTCAACGGTTCACCTGCCAGACGATACTATGAAGGGACGCATTATTGGTCGTGAAGGTCGTAACATTCGTACCTTTGAAAGTTTGACAGGGGTCGATGTGATTATCGACGATACCCCAGAAGTGGTGACCTTGTCAGGATTTGATCCGATTCGTCGTGAAATTGCTCGTATGACCATGGAAATGTTGCTCAAGGATGGCCGTATCCACCCAGCTCGTATCGAGGAGTTGGTTGAGAAAAACCGTCAAGAGATTGACAATAAGATCCGTGAATACGGTGAGGCTGCCGCCTATGAGATTGGTGCGCCAAACCTTCATCCAGACTTGATGAAGATTATGGGACGTTTGCAGTTCCGTACTTCATATGGACAAAATGTCTTGCGTCATTCGATTGAGGTTGCTAAGTTGGCTGGTATTATGGCCAGCGAACTTGGTGAGAATGCGGCTCTTGCCCGTCGTGCAGGATTCCTTCACGATATCGGGAAAGCTATTGACCGTGAGGTTGAAGGTAGCCACGTGGAAATCGGTATGGAATTGGCACGTAAGTACAAGGAACACCCAGTTGTGGTCAATACCATTGCTAGTCACCACGGCGATGTCGAAGCCGAAAGTGTGATTGCAGTGATTGTTGCTGCAGCAGATGCCTTGAGCGCAGCCCGTCCAGGTGCTCGTAGTGAGTCTCTTGAAAGCTACATCAAGCGTCTCCATGATTTGGAAGAAATTGCGAACGGCTTTGAAGGGGTACAAACTAGCTTTGCCCTTCAAGCAGGACGTGAAATCCGCATCATGGTCAATCCAGGACAAATCAAGGACGACAAAGTCACAATCTTGGCTCACAAAGTTCGTGAGAAAATTGAAAACAATCTCGATTACCCAGGAAATATCAAGGTAACCGTGATTCGCGAGCTTCGTGCAGTAGATTATGCTAAATAAATAAGAAAGAGCAGTTGAAAAATTACTGCTTTTTTGTTACACTAGATAGAAAGACTGTAGAAGGATAGTTTGCACAAACTGCTACTATCTGAAGGGAAATTTTATTTTATTTTTACAGACTGACTAAAAGGAGACACAATGGCAGACCGAGGCTTACTAATCGTTTTTTCTGGTCCTTCAGGGGTTGGAAAAGGAACGGTTAGAAGAGAGATTTTTGAGAGTTCTGAAAACCAATTTCAATACTCTGTATCGATGACGACACGCGCACAACGTCCTGGAGAAGTGGACGGTGTTGACTATTTCTTCCGTACTCGCGAAGAGTTTGAAGAGCTGATTCGTCAAGGACAGATGTTGGAATATGCAGAATATGTCGGCAACTACTATGGAACTCCTCTGACCTATGTCAATGAAACCTTGGACAAGGGAATCGATGTTTTCCTTGAAATTGAAGTTCAGGGTGCTCTTCAGGTCAAGAAAAAGGTTCCAGATGCTGTCTTTATCTTCCTGACACCACCAGATTTGGATGAATTGCAAGATCGTTTGGTAGGACGTGGAACAGACAGTGCAGAAGTGATTGCCCAACGAATCGAAAAAGCCAAGGAAGAAATTGCTCTCATGCGTGAGTATGATTATGCGATTGTCAACGATCAGGTGCCCCTAGCTGCTGAGCGTGTCAAACGTGTTATCGAAGCAGAGCACTTCCGTGTGGATCGTGTCATTGGTCACTATCAGGAGATGTTACCAAAATCTCCAACTACCCGATAAAATTTAGAAAATAGGTACAAGCAAATGATGTTAAAACCCTCTATTGATACCTTGCTCGACAAGGTTCCATCAAAATATTCACTCGTAATCTTGGAAGCAAAACGTGCCCACGAATTGGAAGCAGGTGCGCCAGCAACTCAAGGTTTCAAGTCTGAAAAATCAACTCTTCGCGCTTTAGAAGAAATCGAATCAGGAAACGTTACAATTCACCCAGATCCAGAAGGAAAACGTGAAGCAGTGCGTCGCCGTATCGAAGAAGAAAAACGCCGCAAAGAAGAAGAAGAAAAGAAAATCAAAGAGCAAATCGCTAAAGAAAAAGAAGATGGTGAAAAAATTTAAGGTTGGGGGGACTCAATCTTATTTTTTCTATTGCAAGAATGTACTGACAAGGAGGAGGTGAGAAGATGGCTATAGCCAAGATTATTGTAGATGTGCCCTTGATGCAGACGGACCAGCCCTATAGTTACAGGATTCCTGAGGAATTTGAGGGAATGCTGGAAGTTGGGATGCGGGTTCATGTGCCTTTTGGTAAGGGCAATCGCCTGATTCAAGGGATTGTTCTTGGTTTGGAGTCCCAATCAGATGAAGAAGAGACTAATCAAGATTTAAAAGATATTGCAGAGGTGCTGGATTTTTCTCCTGTTCTCACGCAAGAACAACTCTGGCTAGCTGAAGAGCTACGCAAGTCCGTCTTCTCCTATAAAATCTCCATCCTCAAGGCTATGTTACCAGGATTTCTGAACTCCAGCTATGACAAGATTCTCTATCCTCTGGCAGGTCTGAGTCAGGAAGACCGAGAGCGCTTGTTTGGTTCAGAAGATTCGCTTGCCTTTTCTTCTCTGGATTTAGCTAAGCAAGCTGAAATGATGCGTTTGACTAGAAAAGGCCTGCTTGGTCTAGAATATCAGGCAGTCGATCAAAAGAAGGTCAAGACCCAGTCTTGGTATGAGGTAGATCTTGCTCAATTAGAAAGTGTAGAGATTTCTACACGCGCCAAGAAAAAGTTAGAACTGAGAGACTATTTGCTGTCTCATCCTGAGAGTGCTTCCTTGGCTAGTTTGTTAGAGTCCTACTCGCGGGAGCAAGTCAACTTCTTTGTGGAACAAGGTGCTGTGACCATAGTCCAAAAGGAAGTTCAACGCTCGGCTGCTTATTTTGAAGGCATTGAGGCAAGTCAGCCTTTGGAATTGAATCCAGAGCAAAGACAGGCGCGTGATGCGGTTGTGAGTGCGATTGGCAGTCATCAGCCTCCCTTCCTCCTTCAAGGGATTACAGGAAGTGGGAAGACCGAGGTTTACTTGCAGATTATCCAAGGTGCCTTGGACAAGAGCAAGACAGCTATTTTGCTGGTTCCTGAGATTTCCTTGACTCCTCAGATGACGGAGCGTTTTATAGCACGTTTTGGGGACAAGGTGGCCATTCTTCATTCAGGCCTTTCCAATGGTGAAAAGTATGATGAATGGCGCAAAGTGGAACGTGGCGATGCTCAAGTTGTTGTGGGTGCCAGATCTGCCATCTTTGCTCCGTTGAAAAATCTAGGAGTCATGATTATTGATGAGGAGCACGAAGCGACTTATAAGCAGGACAGCAATCCCCGTTACCATGCTAGAGAGGTGGCTATTTTACGGGCCCAGTATAATCAAGCAGCCTTAGTCCTTGGTTCAGCAACACCAAGTCTGGAAAGTCGTGCGCGGGCTGGAAAAGGCGTCTATCAACACTTACGTCTGACCCAACGTGCCAATCCTCTAGCCACGATTCCTGAGGTTCAAGTGATTGATTTTCGGGACTATATCGGACAAAACGAGACGTCAAACTTTACGCCTCCCTTGCTAGAAGCTATTCAGGACCGTCTGGCTAAAAAAGAACAGGTGGTTCTCATGCTCAATCGCCGTGGCTATTCTAGCTTTGTCATGTGTCGGGAATGTGGGACGGTGGATACTTGTCCTAACTGTGACATTTCCCTGACCTTGCACATGGATACCAAGACTATGAACTGCCATTATTGTGGCTTTTCGAAGGATATTCCAAAGGTCTGTCCCAACTGTAAGAGTCGGAGCATTCGCTACTATGGGACAGGAACTCAGAAGGCTTATGACGAGCTGGCAGAACTCTTTCCGCAGGCCCGTATTTTGCGGATGGATGTGGATACGACTCGTAAGAAAGGTAGTCACCAAGCTCTGCTTGACCAGTTTGGACGAGGTGAAGCGGACATATTGCTTGGTACACAGATGATTGCTAAGGGATTGGATTTTCCCAATGTAACTCTAGTCGGAGTTCTAAATGCGGATACAGCCTTGAATCTACCTGATTTCCGTTCTTCTGAAAGAACCTTCCAGCTTTTGACTCAGGTGGCAGGTCGTGCAGGACGAGCTGAAAAAGCTGGGCAGGTCTTGATTCAGTCTTACAATCCTCAGCACTACGCTATTCGATTTGCCAAGGATCAGGACTACGAAGGTTTTTATGCCTATGAAATGGGAATCAGACGACAACTTGGTTATCCACCTTACTATTTCACCATTGGCATTACCCTTTCTCACAAGAAGGAAGAAGAGGTAATCAAACGTGCTTATGAAGTCATGAACATTTTGCGGTCAGGCTTGTCAGAGACCAGTAACATTCTTGGGCCAACGCCCAAACCCATTGCCCGTACCCACAACCTCTATCATTACCAGATTTTGATTAAATACCGTTTAGAAGATGAGCTGGGGCCGACCCTCAACCAGGTCTTGGCCTTGACTCAAGAACGGGAAAATAGTGAGCTCCGTCTCAGCATTGACCATGAGCCACAGCAATTTTTATAAGAAGGAGAAGATATGACAAAATTAATCTTTATGGGGACCCCCGACTTTTCAGCAACAGTCTTAAAAGGACTTTTGACAGATGATCGTTACGAAATTCTAGCCGTTGTGACCCAGCCAGACCGTGCCGTCGGCCGTAAAAAAGTTATCCAGGAGACCCCAGTCAAGCAGGCTGCCAAAGAAGCGGGTCTTCCAATCTACCAACCTGAAAAATTATTTGGAAGTCCAGAGATGGAAGCTATTATGAAGCTAGGAGCGGATGGAATTGTTACTGCTGCTTTTGGGCAGTTTCTCCCAAGTCAACTCCTTGATAGCATGGACTTTGCGGTCAATGTTCACGCGTCACTCCTTCCTAAACACCGTGGTGGTGCGCCTATCCATTATGCCCTGATTCAAGGTGATGAGGAAGCTGGTGTGACCATTATGGAGATGGTTAAGGAAATGGATGCAGGAGATATGATTTCCCGTCGTAGCATTCCTATCACAGATGAAGATAATGTTGGAACCTTGTTTGAAAAATTGGCGCTAGTTGGTCGTGATTTGCTTTTGGATACTTTGCCTGCCTACATTGCTGGTGACATCAAACTTGAACCACAGGATCCAAGTCAGGTTACTTTCTCGCCAAATATCAAGCCAGAAGAAGAAAAACTGGACTGGAATAAAAGCAATCGTCAACTTTTCAACCAAATTCGTGGGATGAACCCGTGGCCTGTTGCCCATACTTTCCTTAAGGGAGACCGCTTTAAGATTTATGAAGCCCTACCAGTAGATGGTCAGGGAAATCCAGGAGAGATTCTCTCTATCGGCAAGAAAGAATTGATTGTCGCAACGGCAGAAGGGGCTCTATCCCTCAAACAAGTGCAGCCAGCTGGTAAACCTAAGATGGACATTGCTTCCTTCCTCAACGGAGTTGGACGGACATTGACTGTAGGAGAACGATTTGGTGACTAAAGTAGAAACGGCTAGAAGTCTAGCTTTGGCAGTGCTAGAGGATGTCTTTATCAATCAAGCATACTCAAATATTGCCTTAAATAAGCATCTCAAGGGAAGCCAACTTTCGGCAGCTGACAAGGGCTTGGCGACCGAGCTGGTCTATGGAACGGTAGCCCGCAAACTGACTCTGGAATGGTACCTGTCCCACTTTATCGAAGACAGAGACCAGTTAGACAGTTGGCTCTATGTTCTGCTTCTTATGAGTGTCTACCAGCTCCGCTATTTGGACAAGATTCCAGATCATGCTGTGGTTAATGAAGCGGTGGAATTGGCTAAATTCCGTAAAAAAGGCAGTGAAAAATTAGTCAATGCCGTCCTTCGCCGTATCCTGCGAGAAGGGTGGCCAGATATTGCCAGCATCAAGCGAAAAAACAAGCGTGATTCCATTGCCTATTCTCTACCAGTCTGGCTAGTTGCCAAACTCAAGGAAGAATACGGTGAAGAGAGAGCGCAAGCTATCTTTGAAAGCCTCTTGGTGCGCAACAAGGCCAGTATTCGTGTGACTGATTTAAGCCGAAAAGAGGAAATTCAAGCTTTGTTGGAGGCTAGTGATTCATCTTTGTCTGTTTCTGGTTTGGTTAAGGAGCAGGGGCATTTTGCAGGTCATGATTTGTTTGCGGAGGGAGCCATTACCATTCAAGACGAGTCTAGTCAACTGGTTGCTCCCACTCTTGATCTACAAGGCGATGAGCAGGTCCTAGATGCCTGTGCAGCTCCGGGCGGGAAAACAGCCCATATAGCCTCTTATCTCACGACAGGTCAGGTTACGGCTTTGGACCTTTACGACCACAAGTTGGACTTAATCCAAGAAAATGCCCAACGTCTAGGGGTTGCAGAACGGATTCAAACGCAAAAATTGGATGCCAGAAAGGTGCATGAGTTTTTTGGTCAGGCTTCTTTTGACAAGATTCTAGTAGATGCTCCCTGTTCAGGAATCGGTCTTTTGCGCCGAAAACCAGATATCAAATACAATAAAGAAACGGCAGATTTCGCGTCCTTAAAGGAAATTCAGCTCGAAATATTAGGTAGTGTTTGTCAAACACTAGGCAAAGGTGGTATAATAACTTATAGTACCTGTACTATCGTCTCAGAAGAGAACTTTCAAGTCGTACAGGCATTTTTAGAAAGTCATCCTGAATTTGAGCAGGTAAAACTAGAACATGAATGTAAGGATATCATGAAAGATGGCTGTATCCTCATTACACCTGAATTGTATGGAAGTGATGGATTCTTCATCAGTCAATTTCGCAAGATATCAGATTAGGAAGGAACTGACACATGGAAATTTCATTATTAACAGATGTTGGTCAGAAACGAACAAATAACCAAGACTATGTCAACCACTATGTCAATAGAGCTGGACGTACTATGATTATTTTAGCTGATGGGATGGGAGGTCATCGCGCAGGGAATATCGCTAGTGAAATGGCGGTAACAGACCTAGGTATAGCTTGGGTTGATACCCAAATCGATACAGTCAATGAAGTGCGTGAATGGTTCGCCAATTACCTAGAAATTGAAAATCAAAAGATTCATCAACTTGGACAAGATGATGCCTATAAAGGAATGGGAACAACTCTAGAAGCTGTTGCTATTATTGGCAATCAGGCTATCTATGCCCATATTGGGGATTCTCGTATCGGTTTGATTCGTGGGGAAGAATACCACCAGTTAACGAGCGACCATTCTTTGGTCAATGAATTACTCAAGGCAGGTCAATTGACGCCAGAAGAAGCAGCTAGCCATCCACAGAAAAATATTATTACTCAATCTATAGGTCAAAAAGATGAAGTTCAACCTGATTTTGGAATGATTACCCTTGAGACAGGTGATTATCTCTTACTTAATAGTGACGGCTTGACTAACATGATTTCAGGCAGTGAGATTTGTGATATTGTAACCAGTGATATTCCTTTGG
>CAUTXU010000032.1:0-13120 GCA_963542415.1 uncultured Streptococcus sp. | reverse complement strand
CTTTCTTCATTTTTGCAAGGGAATTGGAAGATTTTTTTATTTAACGTAGACAATTTCCAACTTCCCAAAAGCCACATCCCCACGGATAATCAAAGTTTTACTGGTTGGAGCTAGAGAAGTATCTGCCTTGGCTACACCACAGAAAGTTTCCACCTTCAAATCCACTCGCCAATGTTGGGGAACATAGATAACTGCATTGCCAAAACCAACTTCTACTTTCAGGGTTGCAGTATCTCCTAAAATCTCTGCATTGTCGTAATATATCTTAGCATTGCCAAAACCAACTTCTACTTGGTCATCTACCAATTCTTGGTTTTGCTTGTAGAAAGTCCCCGTTCCAAAAGCGACTTCCTTGTCTGTAAGAATGGTCTTTTCACCATCATACCACCATTTTTTCCCATTCCAAGTTCTGTTAGAATGAGTGAGTGCGCTGACACCCATTACGATTAAAATACTTGCCCAGAACAATGACTGATTGGGAATTGGTAAAATGTCATAAAAGTGGTTAGCAATCATTAAGGCTACTAGAGCTGTAAAAGAGGCTGAAGTTAAGTGGCGACGCAACAAAGCTCCGACTGATTGGTAGGCAAAAAAAGCAATACCAATCAAGGGCCAAATTTGCCCCCCCAGAGAAGGGATTCCAAAATTCCCCTGCAATAATACTAAAGCCGCCAAAACAAGCAATACAATACCAAATGCTTTCTTTTTCATCTTATTACCTCATGTTTCTTAGATTTTCTTTTAGGAGGGATTGATAATGTCGTGAGACATGAACCTCCTTGTGGGTCTGATAAAAGGAAATGGTCCCCGTTCCTGAAAAGGACTTATCCACCGAATAGATTTGCCGAATATTAGCGATAGTTGACTTGGATACTCGACTAAAATAGCGAGGAAGGATAGACTCTAACTCATAGAGTTTGAGCCGAACCTCGTAGGCATCTTTCTGGGTATGGGCATAAATCTTGCTACCTTCCGTCTCAAAGAAGAGAATTTCTGACAAGTCCAGATAATATTCACCCGTCCCCTTGTAAAAAATCAACCTAGGAGACTTGGACTCTTGCAAGAGTCGCTGCAAATCCGCAATCTCATCTGTCAAAGCCGCTGCCTTGATGACAATTTCAGTTTCCTCTAAATTGCTGTCAATTTCGATTCGTAACTTCATTCCATCTCCTTTCTGACTCTACTATATCAAAGCCAAAATAAGAAAACAAGAGCAAAAAAGCAAGTGGTTACTTTAGGTACGTAAGTGGTTCTAGGACCGCCTTATACTCTTCGAAAATCAAATTCAAACCACGTCAGCGTCGCCTTACCGTACTCAAGTACAGCTTGCGGCTAGCTTTCTAGTTTGCTCTTTGATTTTCATTGAGTATTAACTTACAGGTCAAAATAAAAAGAAAATCACACCCCACACAAGTCCGCAAGCATAACCAACCAAGACATCCTTGGGATAATGGACGCCACCTAGGACTCTTACTAGACCGAGGAGGACTGACAAGACCAACAAGATAACCCCTACGGATAGACTCGCATGTAAGCATGCCATGGAGATAATAGTTGCTGAAAAGACATGACGACTAGGCATTGACTGACCAGGACTATCTCTGTCTAGTAGCGGGACAATTTCCCAAACTTCATAAGGCCTAGGAGCATTGATTTTCTTACGGAGAAGGGACAAAATCACAAAACCCGACGCAGGAACAAACACATAGATCAAGACCTGTTTCCCAAATCCTTTTTGGAAATAGGTAGTGGCTAATAAGGTTAGATAAACTATAGGCATAACTACTGTCATAAACCGATTGAAAGTTCTTAACAAGCTCAGAAGAAAGGGTTTATTTTCAATGTTACCAGCAATGTGGTCATACCATTCTTTATAATTTTTCATATATTTTCTCATCACTTACTCAAATTTTGCTTATAGGGAAGCACTTGTCTTCTAGTATAGTGCAGAAAAAGAAGGCCGTCAAGCCTTCTTTCGATTTATTCTTCTGCTTCGTCTTCTGTAAATTGACTGTTGTAGAGGTCAGCGTAGAAACCAGCTTGCGCCATTAGCTCATCATGATTTCCTTGCTCGATGATATTGCCATCTTTCATGACAAGAATCAGATCAGCATTTCGGATAGTAGACAAGCGGTGGGCGATGACAAAGGAAGTTCTGCCCTCCATCAAACGATCCATGGCTTTCTGAATCAATTCCTCTGTACGGGTATCAACAGAAGAAGTCGCCTCATCTAGGATTAGGAGTGGCGCATCTTTCAGCAAAGCACGAGCAATGGTCAAGAGTTGTTTTTGCCCGACAGACAAGGTTACCGTGTCATCCAAGACGGTATCGTAACCATCTGGTAGGGTCATGATAAAGTGGTGAATCCCCACAGCCTTGCTGGCTTCAATCACACGCTCATCACTAATCCCCTTTTGGTTATAGATGAGATTGTCTCGGATAGTACCTTCAAAGAGCCAGGTGTCCTGCAAGACCATTGAAAAGGCATCGTGTACTTCCGAACGCTTCATCTCCTTGGTATCGACACCATCGATACTGATGCTTCCCTTATCAATCTCATAAAACTTCATCAAAAGATTGACAATGGTTGTCTTACCAGCTCCGGTCGGTCCGACAATGGCAACCTTTTGACCTGCATGAGCAGTCGCAGAAAAGTCATGAATGATGGTTCGCTCTGGTGTGTAACCAAAGGTAACTCGATCAAAGACCACTTGCCCTTTCATATCGCTCAACTGTCTTTCTTTATGAGATTCATCTTCCATTTCCTCTTCAGCTAAGAATTCGAAGACACGTCCCATGGCTGCACTTGCCTGCTGAAGACTAGTAATCCCTTGGGCAATTTGTGAAAGAGGCTGAGAAAAGATACGAACGTAGGCCATAAAGGCAACGATAATCCCGATACTAATCTGCCCATTCAGAGCCAAGGCTGCACCAACGATAATCACCAAGGCATAGCTAAAGTTCCCAATAAACATCATAATCGGCATCATAATCCCTGAAATAAACTGAGATTTCCAGATACTATCATACAGACGATGATTTAATGTTGCAAATTCTTCTTTGGTGCTCTCGATGGCATTGTAACTAGTCACCACATTATGGCCAGAGTACATTTCCTCCACATAACCATTGACAGCTGCCAAATCTTGTTGCTGACTCTTAAAAAAGCCCTGGGATTTGCCCATAAAAACAGACACGAAAGCAAAACCGATAAGGGTTGAAACTACCGTCACCAAGGCTAAAATCCAGTTCATCCCAAACATGGTCACCAAGACTGCCACGACCAATAAACTGGATGAAAGAACTGTTCCCAGACTTTGATTGAGAGATTGGGCTGCAGTGTCAACGTCATTGGTTACACGAGACAAAGTATCCCCCTGAGAGTGTCCATCAAAATATCCCAATGGTAGGCTATTGATTTTCTCTGCAATGGCTCTTCTCAAACGCTCTGAAAAACGTTGAATAGCTGTTGTAAACAGAAAGGCCTGCAAATAATTTGATAGAAGTCCAATCACATAAATCACGGCCAAAAAACTACCAATAGCTGCAACCGCCGCGACATCCACACTTGTTTCCAGACCACTGGCAATGATATTGGTCATTTCCTTGATGCGAGTCGGCCCATAAACAGTAATGATATTGGATACGATTGTTGCTAGAAAGGCTATCAGAAGGGCAAACTGGAGGCCTGCAAGATAGGGTTTACTCTGTTTCCAGAGAGACATTTTCTTATTTTCCATGTTCCAATTCCTCCTTCGATAGTTGTGAATAGGCAATTTCTTGGTAAACTTCGTTATTAGCTAGAAGTTCCTTGTGGGTGCCTTGCCCCACGACTTTTCCTTGATCCAAGACCAAAATCAAATCTGCATCCATAATCGTTGAAATACGCTGTGCAACGATGAGTTTGGTCATAGATTTTGTTTTCTCTGCTAAATCTTGACGTAGAACTCGGTCTGTCTTGTAGTCCAAGGCTGAGAAGGAGTCATCAAAGATGAGAATTTCTGGCTTGCGAGCTAAGGCACGCGCAATGGCCAGACGTTGTCTTTGTCCTCCTGAGAAGTTGGTTCCTCCTTGGGCTACTTCTGACTCTAAGCCCGCTTCCTTGTCTTCGATAACGTTCTTAGACTGGGCCAATTCTAAGGCTTGCCACATAGCTTGTTCACTAAGTGGTGTTTCTTGACTGTGTCCAAAGTCTAGATTGCCCTTGACATCACCTGAAAAAAGAACAGCTTTTTGTGGAATATAACCAACCTTGTTGCGCAAATCATTCAAGTCATAGTCTTGAACATTGACACCGTCCACCAGAATTTCTCCTGCTGATACGTCGTAGAAACGTGGAATCAGATTGACCAGAGTTGATTTACCAGAACCTGTTGACCCAATAAAGGCCACTGTTTGACCCGCGTCTGCTCTAAAACTAACATGCTCAATAACCGCCTCCGAATTTGCCGCATAGCGGAAGGTCACATCCTTAAATTCGACCTGACCTTTGAGGTTTTCATCAGCCAGCTGCACTTGAGCAGGATTTTGGATAGAAGAATGCAAATCTAAAACTTGATTAATCCGCTTAGCAGAGACCATGGTTCGGGGAAGAACGATGAAGAGTGCTCCCATGAGAAGGAAGCCCATGACAACCTGCATAGCATAAGACATGAAAACAACCATGTCACTAAAGAGAGGCAGACGCTCCGTCGGAGCAGCATCGTTGATCACATAGGCCCCAATCCAGTAAATCGCCACACTCAAACCACTTGAAATCCCCATCATGATAGGGTTCAAAATAGCCATAAGACGGTTGACAAACAAATTCAAGCGTGTCAATTCATCATTTGCTGCTGCAAATTTTTCATTTTGGTAATCCTCAGCATTGTAGGCGCGAACGACACGAATACCTGTTAAACTCTCACGAGTGATACTGTTCAGTTTATCTGTCAGCCCCTGAATCAAGGACTGTTTTGGAAAGGCTAGCGTCATCAAAACGGTCGTCATCAAAACGTTGACAATCACTGCCACAAGTACGGCCCAGAGCCAGTATTCTGAATGACCTAAAATCTTCCCGATAGCCCAGATAGCCATAATCGGACCACGCGTAACCACTTGCAAGCCCATGGTAATCAACATCTGAACCTGAGTAATATCATTGGTGGTACGAGTTAAGAGACTAGGGATAGAGAATTTCTTAATCTCTGTCTGCGAGTAGTCTAAAACTCGGTTAAAAATATCACTTCTCAACCTACTAGTATAAGAAGCAGCCACTCTGGACGCAAAAAATCCAACTGCAACTGCGGACCAGAAGGCCAGAAAGGACATTCCCACCATCATGCTTGCTGGCTGCCATAACTCATCTAAGTTGCTTCCCTGAGTTCCTAGTAAATCCGTAATTTTCGAGATATAGGTCGGCACTTCCAACTCTAGATAAACTTGAAAGCAGGTAAAGAGAATGGCTAGTAAAATCATTCCCCATTCTTTTCCACTAATTCGTTTTGCTAATTTCTTCATTATCTCCTCCTATTCTCTTGATATTTTCCTGTAGTTGATTGAGGACTTTCTCAAAAATCAGTAATTCGCCTTCATCAATGTCTGCCAACAACTGCTTGTCTATGCGTTTAAAAAAGGCCTTAACCTGTTGCATCTGAGAACATGCTTTGTCCGTCAAACGAACAAATTTTGCCCGCTTATCGCTAGGACTCTCCTCCAATTCCACCAAACTATTTTGCACCATACGCTTGACCAAGTTACTAGCAACAGACTTGCTAATATTGAGTTCCTTCTCAATATCTTTAATCAAGACCAAGTCTTGGTTTTCTTCACGGCTATCCAAAAAACGCAACACCTGACCTTGCGGTCCACCCATAAATTCAATACCACAACGTTTGGCTTCCTTTTGTACCATCAAATGAATCTGGTGACCAAAACGCTTAAAGACTAACATCGGTTTATCCATACTAACTCCTTTCTAACTATCACATTTAGTTCTCCTAGGAACTAAATAAGTTTCCATGAGAACTATTTTACCACTTTGAAAAGAGATGTCAAGAAAAAGTTTCCTAGAGAACTATTTTCTTGATTCAAAAAATCCCAAGTGATTTTTTCACTTAGGATTATGTTCTCTAGGTTAAATTAGAACCCGTCTACGTTCGTATAAATCTTTTGTACGTCTTCGTCGTCTTCAAGAACGCTGTAAAGTTTTTCAAAGGTTTCAAGGTCATCGCCTGACAATTCCACTTCTGACTGAGGAATCATTTCCAATTCAGTCACTTGGAATTCTTCGATACCTGACTCACGAAGGGCAACGATAGCCTTATGAAGGTCAGTTGGAGCTGTGTAAACTGTGATTGTACCTTCTTCTGCTTCTACATCATCCACATCCACATCTGCTTCTAGCAATTGCTCAAAGACTGCGTCCGCATCTTCACCTGCAAATACAATAACACCCTTGTTGTCAAAGAGGTATGAAACCGAACCTGAAGCACCCATGTTTCCGCCATTTTTACCAAAAGCTGCACGGACATTAGCCGCTGTACGGTTGACATTTGAAGTCAAAGTATCAACAATCAGCATAGAACCATTTGGTCCAAAACCTTCGTAACGTCCTTCTGTAAAGGTTTCGTCTGTGTTTCCTTTAGCCTTATCCAAAGCTTTATCGATAACGTGTTTTGGCACTTGGGCTTGTTTAGCACGGTCGATAACGAATTTCAAAGCTGAGTTTGATTCTGGATCTGGATCACCTTTTTTAGCTGCTACATAGATTTCTACACCAAATTTTGCATATACTTTAGAGTTAGCTCCATCTTTAGCCGTTTTCTTGGCTACGATATTGGCCCATTTACGTCCCATTAGGAATCTCCTTTTTTCACATTTTAATCTTCCTTATTATAACACAAGTTTTTTCGATTTTCACTAGAGGAAATAGATTTTATTCAGTAAATCCAACTATGATAGCACTTTGCTTGCCAAGATAGCCTTGCCTTCTTTTATCAAGGGGTGACGGAACAGTGAGAAGTACAGCTGAATGGTCATGGCAACCCAGATAAGGGGTTCACAAAGGATAACACCCTTATAGCCTGCCCAAGGAATAATCAAGACCACAAAAGCGATTTTTCCGATTAGTTCAATAAAGCTAGAAACAAGAGGAAGGATCTTTTGTCCCAAGCCCTGCAAGCAATTGCGATAAATCAACAAGAGACTCAAAATAGGATAAAAGGCTGAGCTGATTTGCAGGTAGAGACTACCATTTTCTACCAGGTATCCATCCGTCGAACTGGCCAAGAAGGAAACCAAGGTGGGACTGGCAAAAAAGAGGAAGACACAAACAAAAACTGCCCAGGACATGCTTAGACGACTGCCGTTTCGAAGACCTTGAACAATACGGTCTGGTCTCTTGGCACCAAGATTCTGCGAAGCAAAAGTCGTCATTGATGCAGAAATAGCAGTCATAGGAAGAAGGGCGAAGGCCATAATACGTCTAGCTGCCGTCTGGGCACTAATAATTACCGCACCAAAGGTATTAACAGAAGATTGTAAAATTACACTACCGATAGATACAATCGAGCTCATCAAGCCCATAGCCAAACCTTGCTCCAAGAGATCAGCGTATAAGGCCTTATTCCATTTGAAATGCTTAAACTGAGGCAAAAGTTCTGGCACCCTCTTACGAATATAGTAAAAGCAGAGAACCGCTGATAAGCCTTGCGAAATAATAGTAGCAAGGCCCGCAGATTGGACTCCCAGATGCAGTTGCGTAATGAAATAGAGATCCAGAACCACATTGACCAAGGCAGAGAAAATCAGAAAGCCAAGGGCTGCTAGACTGTCCCCAATAGACCGCAACAAACCTGCAAAGAGGTTATAGGCAAAGCTGACACCAACACAAGTCACAATCATAGAAATATATTGATAGGACTGAGGGAGGATTTCAGCAGGGGTATCTAGGTATTGCAAGAGAGGATACAAACCAAGAAAGCCCAGCAACATAATCACAACACTCAAAAGAGCACCTAAAATCCAGGTGGCTGCTACCGCTTCCTTGATTTTAGTAAAATTTCGAGCCCCATAATAACGGGCAATGACAATCCCCATCCCATTACCAACACCAAGTGTAAAGCCTATAATCAAGTCAAAAATGGCAGTTGTTGCCCCAACCGCAGCCAAAGAATCTTGTCCAAGAAAACGTCCAACAATCAAGACATCAGCAGTGTTATAGAGCTGTTGGAAAATATTGGACAGCAAGATTGGGAAGGCAAAACTCACAAGCGAGGGAAGAATAGGACCATGAATCAGGTCCACTGTTCGTTTTTTATTCATAAGGCTATTATATCAGCTTTCTAGAGGAGCGACAAGAAACAGAAAACTATGCGCGAGCTGAAAACCAGAACTAGGCAACGAAAAAGCAGTGGATTTCTCCACTACTTTAACAGCCTATTCTTCAATTTCGATTTCAAGTTCGTCGCCAAGGTCAAGTGTGACTTCTTCATTCACAGAATCTGCTTGAACTGCTTCATCTTTTGTAGTTTCAACACCTTCTGCAGAAGCTTCTTCTCCATCAATCAAACCAAATTGAACACGGACTTGATGGTCGATTTCATCAAAGACTTCTGGGTGATCAGCCAAGTATTTCTTAGCATTTTCAGAACCTTGCCCGATTTTCTCATCCTTGTAAGAGTACCAAGCTCCTGCTTTTTTGATGATATCCAAATCGCTTGCGATCTTCAAAAGCTCACCAGTCTTAGAAATCCCTTCTCCGTACATGATTTCAACGAAGGCTTCCTTAAATGGTGGAGCCACCTTGTTTTTCACGACCTTGATCTTGGTTTCTTTACCGACATTGGTATCTTTTTGGTCACCAGTTCCCTTGATTTGTGTGCTTCCACGAACATCCAAACGGACTGATGCGTAGAATTTCAGAGCACGTCCACCAGGAGTTGTTTCTGGATTTCCAAACATGACCCCAACTTTTTCACGCAATTGGTTGATAAAGATGGCAATTGTTTTGGTTTTATTGATAGAAGCACCAAGTTTACGCATGGCCTGGCTCATCATACGAGCCTGCAAACCAACGTGGCTATCTCCGATATCTCCATCAATTTCCGCACGAGGTACAAGAGCCGCAACTGAGTCGACTACAACAAGATCCACAGCACCTGAATCAATCAATTTTCCTGCAATTTCAAGACCTTGCTCTCCTGAGTCTGGTTGAGACAAGAGCAACTCATCAATGTTGACCCCAAGGGCCGCAGCATAAGCTGGATCAAGGGCATGCTCCGCATCGATAAAGGCTGCAATCCCACCTTCTTTTTGCGCTTGTGCAACTGCATGAAGGGCAACCGTTGTCTTACCAGATGACTCTGGCCCATAGATTTCAATGATACGTCCCTTAGGATAACCACCTGAACCAAGGGCAATGTCAAGAGCCAAGGAACCTGAGCTCATCACTTGCACCTTTTGCTCGGCACGTTCACCCAAACGCATGATTGAACCCTTACCAAAGTCTTTCTCAATCAATTTAAGAGCGTCATTCAAGGCTTTTTCACGTTCTGCCCCGAATTTTTTTGAAATTTCATCTAATTTTTTTGGTTTTTTCGCCATTCTATTCTCCTACATTCTAATGGTCCTTAGACCTATCTACTATTATATCAAAAGTTAGTCACTTAATAAAGCCTTGCGAACTAGGTTAAAGGCATGCATAACCGCAATGTGACGTACATCTGCTCGACTTCTGCCTCCAATATTCACCTTGATAACCTCAGTTCCTTTCTCCTGTGCCAAGCCTATATAAACTGTCCCAGCTGGGTGCCCTTCTAGGCTATCTGGCCCTGCCACTCCAGTCAAACTAATGCCAAAATCAGACTGGGTCTTGCTTCGTGCCTTCTGAGCCATCTTCTGGGCTGTAAATTCAGACACTACACCATGTTCTTCCAAATCCTTGGCAGGAATATCCAACATCTTCGATTTTTCCTCCAAGCTATAGGTCACAAAACCACCCTTAAATATACTTGAAGCTCCTGAAAAATCCGCCACAGTGGCTTGAAAAAGCCCTGCCGTCAAACTCTCTGCAGCCGTGATGGTTTTCCCTTGCCTTTTCAGTTCTTCTACCACAATGATGGCCAAGCTGGATTCTTCCCCATAACCATAGCAAAGTTCTCGTAAAGAAAGTCCTTCGAAAGTATGGCGGTCCAAGATTTGATTTTCCAAGATATCCAGCGCTTGATTCGCCTCTTCTTGACTGCTAGCCTTTGTTGACAGACGCAGAGTGACTTCTCCTGTCTTAGCATAAGGGGCCAAGGTCGGATCTGTTTGATTATCAATCAAATCAGCCAAAATCGTAACCAGCTGACTTTCGCCAATTCCAAAGAAACGAAGAACTCGGGAATACAGCTTGCTCCCTGTCATCAACTTGGGTAGAAGTTGGTTTAAAACCATGGGTTTTAATTCACTTGGTGGACCGGGAAGGACGACGTAGGTCACTCCATCGACTTCCAATATCCCCCCCACAGCCAGTCCTGTTTCGTTTGGCAGCGGAGTCGCTCCTTCTACAAGTTGAGCTTGTCTTTCGTTATTCGGTGTTCGGGCATAGTCTGGTCTCTGGGCAAAAAAGACATCCAACTTCTCCTGCGCCTGAGGATCGAAGACTAATTCTTTCCCTAAAAATTTAGCCAGAGTTTGTTTGGTCAAATCATCCTCAGTCGGCCCCAAACCACCTGTCAAAATCACCAGACTGCTACGTTGACTGGCAATCTCAAGCAAAGACAAGAGACGAGCTTCATTGTCTCCTACAGCCGTCTGAAAATATACGTCTACTCCAATTTCTGCTAGTTTTTCCGATAAAAACTGAGCATTGGTATTGACAATCTGTCCTGTCAAAATCTCTGTTCCAACAGCAATGATTTCTGCTTTCATGTTTCCTCCTACCTATCTATTCGTATTTTTTTGAAAAAATCGCAGGAAATTTCCCACGATTGATTTTTTATTTGTATCAAAAAACAAACTATTCTACTTCATTTGTTACAAAGACGCCTTGTTGTTGATTATCCCCATTATCAACAGGTACCCGTCCAAACAAATCTTCAAATAAGACAACATTTGTTTCAAGCTGAGTGACTTCTTCTTGTCCCAAAGAACGTCGCAATATATTCTGCATTTCCAACATATGCTCTCTCGAAACAATCTGGTAAGAAATACCTTGCAACATCTCTCCCTCACCCTTCAACTGTTGTGATTCAATGGTTTTAAATGAATCTTTATAACCCAACAAGTTCGGAATACTTTTTGCAGATAAATCAATATTAGTCTGCATATTGGTACTTAGAGCTTTTAAGATAGACTGATAGTGACTGACACTATCCAAACTAAGAACTTTTTCAACAACTTTTTGAATGACTTCACGCTGACGCTTCTGACGTCCGTAGTCTCCTTCTGGGTCTTGATAACGCATGCGTGAATAAACAAGCGCTTCTTCTCCATTTATTGTCTGTTCTCCAACGCCAATAGAAATGGTGTTAAATTCTTCTTGGTCACTGATAGAAATCGGGAAACCTAGCGTGTTATTGACGGTAATGCCACCTACTGCATCGACTAATTGTTGCAAACCTTGCATGTTGACCATAATATAGCGATCGATATGGATATTCATCATCTGTTGAATAGTTGAAATAGCTAGTTCCGCACCACCACCAGCATAGGCAGCGTTTAACTTCGCTTCTTCAATACGACCATCTTTATGCTGAATTTTAGTCAGAATATCACGTTCCAAACTCAACATCATGGTTTTCTTTGTGTGAGGATTGACGGTCAGCAAAATCATACTGTCACTATTTCCAGCCCACTGATCCGTACGTTCCACATTCCCAGTATCAACTCCCATCAACAGAATGGTCATGGGTTCAGTTGCTTCGATAACCTTGGTTTCTTCCCCAATCTTTTTATAGGTTTTTGATAAGGTTTGTGTACCTTGCTGATAAATGGTATAAGCAAAGACACCCACACCCAAAACTGTCACAGCTAGAAAAGCTAGCACCATTCCAATAATTTTTTTAACCATATTTCTACTAATCTATCAGTTTACCCATCAAGTAAACATCGATAAATTTCCCTTCTTCTATATATGCTCCACGCTCTTGGCGACCTTCAATTACAAAGCCATGCTTTTGATAAAGATGAACTGCTGCTTGATTACGAGTTTGGACAGTCAGTTGGAGACGACGCAGAATGCCACTTGCTTGTGCCCACTCTATCGCTTCTTCTAGCAAAAAACTTCCCAATCCGTTATTCCAATATCTTTTTCCAATCACAATGAAGAAATCTCCAATATGGCGAACTCTCTGGCGCTGGTCAGCCGTAATATTTACAAGACCAGCAATTTCATCATTCAGTAAGGCCAGTAAAGTGATTTGATTTTCCGAGTGAGCCTGTTTATCCAAAAACAGCTCCATCTCAGTATCTGTCATCAAAATACCATCCCTGTCTAGACTGGTAAAATCTGTTTCTACACTGACACGATTTAAAAATGATACTAAGGCAGCTGCATCTTTAGGCTCTGCTTCTCTAATGAGCAACTCATACTCCATGTTGAAGCTCCTCTAAGAGTTTTTCTGCACGCAAACCCTTGGCTTGGAAGTTTAATCTGCGACCGTCTTCTTCTTTTAGAATTTCCAATTCTAAATAAGTATCTGGCAAGGCATCACCTAAAAGATGTCCCCACTCAATAACAGTTACCCCGCCACCAAAGAGAAACTCATCCAAATCAATAGAATCAGCATCCCCCTCGATACGGTAAACATCTAGATGGTAAAGTGGAAGACGACCTTCATACTCTCTCACGATAGTATAAGTTGGACTCTTAATCATCTGAGAAATCTGTAATCCCTTAGCAAGGCCTTTTGTAAAGGTCGTTTTACCTGCACCCAGCTCTCCAGTTAAGATTAAAACATCATTCTTTTCTAATAGATGACCCAAGCGTTCCCCTAAGGCTTGTAGCTCTTCTTCATTTTTTGTGTACATATCTCTATTATACCAAAAAGTTGTTCTTTGTCGAGATATTATCTGTGAAGTCCAGATTATGAATTACGAGGATAACTTCTCAAAGTAACTTCCACTTGCCTGACCAAAGTGGAAATTAGTCTA
>CAUTXU010000031.1:0-13295 GCA_963542415.1 uncultured Streptococcus sp. | reverse complement strand
TCGATGAAATCCATGAAATTGTCGGTGCTGGTTCTGCAGGCGATGGCAATATGGACGCAGGAAATATCCTCAAACCCGCCCTTGCTCGTGGGGAACTGCAACTGGTCGGTGCCACTACACTCAATGAGTACCGTATCATTGAAAAAGATGCTGCTCTTGAGCGTCGTATGCAGCCTGTCAAAGTCGATGAACCAACCGTGGAAGAAACAATCATTATCCTCAAAGGGATTCAAAAGAAATACGAAGACTATCACCACGTTCACTATACCGATGCTGCAATTGAAGCAGCTGCAACTCTTTCCAATCGCTACATCCAAGATCGCTTCTTACCTGACAAGGCCATTGACCTCCTAGATGAAGCTGGTTCTAAAATGAACTTGACCTTGAATTTTGTGGATCCTAAAGTCATTGATCAGCGCTTGATTGAGGCTGAAAATCTCAAATCTCAAGCTACACGAGAGGAAGATTTTGAGAAGGCTGCCTACTTCCGCGACCAGATTGCCAAGTATAAGGAAATGCAAAAGAAAAAGGTCACAGACCAAGATACTCCTATCATCAGTGAGAAAACCATTGAGCACATTATCGAGCAGAAAACCAATATTCCTGTTGGTGATTTGAAAGAGAAAGAACAATCTCAACTCATCCATCTAGCCGAAGACCTCAAGTCTCATGTTATTGGACAAGACGATGCAGTTGATAAAATAGCCAAAGCTATTCGCCGTAATCGTGTCGGACTTGGTACCCCTAACCGCCCCATCGGAAGCTTCCTATTTGTCGGACCAACGGGTGTCGGTAAGACAGAACTTTCCAAACAACTAGCCATTGAACTTTTTGGTTCTGCTGACAGCATGATTCGCTTTGATATGAGTGAATACATGGAAAAACACAGCGTTGCTAAGTTGGTCGGAGCCCCTCCAGGTTACGTTGGCTACGATGAGGCTGGGCAACTAACTGAAAAAGTCCGTCGCAATCCCTACTCACTTATCCTCTTGGATGAAGTGGAAAAAGCCCATCCAGATGTCATGCATATGTTCCTTCAAGTCTTGGACGATGGTCGTTTGACTGATGGACAAGGACGTACCGTTAGCTTCAAGGATGCCATTATTATCATGACCTCAAATGCTGGGACTGGTAAAGCCGAAGCCAGCGTTGGTTTTGGGGCGGCTCGCGAAGGACGTACCAACTCTGTTCTCGGTGAACTCGGTAACTTCTTTAGCCCAGAATTTATGAACCGTTTTGACGGCATTATCGAGTTCAAAGCTCTCAGCAAGGATAATCTCCTTCAAATCGTCGAGCTCATGCTAGCAGATGTTAACAAGCGCCTCTCTAGCAACAATATCCATCTGGATGTAACGGACAAGGTCAAAGAAAAATTGGTTGACCTAGGTTATGATCCAAAAATGGGAGCACGCCCACTTCGCCGCACTATTCAAGACTATATTGAGGACGCAATCACTGACTACTACCTTGAAAATCCAAGCGAAAAAGACCTCAAGGCAGTTATGACCAGCAAGGGCAAGATTCAAATTAAGTCTGCCAAAAAAGCTGAAGTTAAAACTTCTGAAAAAGAAGTATAAATCCTATAGAAAAGGAGTAGAAAATGAAAATTTTCTGCTCCTTTTTACTAAAATAACTATAAATTCTTGACAGCTCGGCCTTTGTCCATTATGATAATAATAAAGATACTAGATAATGAGGAAAATGCAATGGCAAACCCAACTTTTGGAGAAAAAAAAGAGAATGTGACCTACCAGAACCGTTATGGCGTATATGCAGTTATCCCTGATGCTGAACAAAAACAAATTGTTCTTGTTCAAGCACCTAATGGTGCTTGGTTCCTACCAGGTGGCGAAATTGAAGCAGGTGAAAATCATCAAGAAGCCCTAAAGCGTGAATTGATTGAAGAGCTTGGCTTCACCGCTGAAATTGGTACCTATTACGGACAAGCTGACGAATATTTCTACTCTCGTCACCGTGACACCTACTACTACAATCCTGCCTACCTCTATGAAGCGACTTCTTTCAAAGAAGTGCAAAAGCCACTAGAAGACTTTAATCATATTGCCTGGTTCCCTATTGACGAGGCTATTGAAAATCTCAAACGTGGTAGCCATAAATGGGCCATCGAATCTTGGAAAAAACAGCATAAGATTGACTAATACTCTTCGAAAATCTCTTCAAACCACGTCAGCTTCGCCTTGCTGTATATATGTGACTGACTTCGTCAGTCTTATCTACAACCTCAAAACAGTGTTTTGAGCAACCTGCGGCTAGCTTCCTAGTTTACTCTTTGATTTTCATTGAGTATAAATCAAGCTACTTTATTCAAAAAGTGCTATAATAGAATTAGAAAATCGGAGGAAATGTTATGAAGCTTATCAATACGACAAACTCACACTCGCAACTTGTAAAAAGCCAGCTAGAAAGTACAGATGCAACCCTTGTTGAGGTCTATTCTGCAGGTAATACAGATGTTATTTTTACCCAAGCTCCGCTTCACTATGAAATCCTCATCTCAAACAAACACCGCGCTATTCGCGAAACTGAAATTGAAGCCATTCAAGAATTTTTCTTGAAACGTAAAATTGATAATGAATCCATTGATGAGGCCAATATCAAAACACTCTACTCAGAAAAATTAATTGAAATTTCGATTCCAACCAAATAAAATTTTGGAGAGATTAGAAAGCTATTGAACCTTATAAGCCAAACATAGGTTCTGATTTACTTTTTAAATCGTCTCCAATTTTTTATCTTGATACTCAATGAAAATCAAAGAGTAAACTAGGAACCTAGCCGCAGGTTGCTCAAAACACTGTTTTGAGGTTGTAGATAAGACTGACGAAGTCAGTCACATATATACAGTAAGGCGACGCTGACGTGGTTTGAAGAGATTTTCGAAGAGTATGAGATCTTATCATAGAAGATTTTATAGACAATAAAAAGATTTGGTTCTGCTTCTCACAGAACCAAATCTTTTTATTATGTTAGAAACGAATTATCTCCCGTGTCTTTTCATATGAAGTAACGAAACGGTTGGTTACACCAGGTTCTGCGACTTCCAAAGCTTGCGAAATCTTATCAAATGAAGCATGGTAATCAAATTCTTTTTCAAAGATTTCTAATGAGTCATTAAAGGCTTCCTGAATTCGTTCATCAAATGAGCGGTAACGATTCGAATACTGTAGCAGTTGTTCAGTCAAAGTTGCATATTTAACAATATTATAAGTTTCATCTTCAAGTACTTCCATATCATTTGTTGTAATCTCAAGTATACGGTTTACAACTTCGATATTGACCTGAGCTTCTTCTAGTTCAACCATTAACTCTTCTGTATGGTTACTTGCTGTAAAGAACAACTGTAAGAAATTCTGAGGAATACCTGGAAGATTGCGTTTCTCCATATATCTCTTAATTGTATGAAGACGATTAACATAAATATTTGCCTTTTGGCGAGCATTGATATCATCTTTTTCAATCTGAGCAAGACGTTGACTAAGTTCAACTTGTTCATCCTCAATTTCTTTCAAAGTCGCTTGTAAGTTTTCCAAACGTTCTTCAAGCAATGAATATGGCTCAGAATGTTCCTCTTGTTCTGAAGTTAATTCTAATACAGATTCTTCCAAAGAGTCTAATTCAGTTTGCAATCTATGAACATGACTAACATCTGTTTCAGAAAATAAATAACTCTTACTTAATCGTTTAATATCTTCGACTAAAACAGCGTTACTATCTTTCATGTGTTGCAGATAAGTAGGAAGTGTTGCTACTAAACCTTCTACCACTTTCTGTGCAGCAATTTCTCTTGTAAAGATATCATAAAGTGCATTAATCTCTTCTTGGATTTGAGTATTTTCGTACTCGGCATTATCCAATTCTAGTTGCGCAATATTCTCATGATTTTTCTTAAGAGCTTCATAAAGCAATTGGAAACGCGCTTCAATATCTGTCTCAGAAAAATGATAATTAGCATCTAAAAGCTTACGGTAACCATCTTCTAAATCTTCTAGTTGATCTGGTAGCTCTTTAGATAATGTTGTTACAACTGCTGGTATACGATCAACAATATGTGTCAAAGCCAAGATATGATTTTCAGCATTATCCAAAATCACAGCAGCTTCTACTGGGTCACCAGACGAATTTAAAGTTACAAACTGAGAAAACTCTGATTGGATATTTTCCAATTGTTTTTCAATTTCAGACAAACCTTGCCCATATTCTTCAGAATGATCAGCAACTCGGTGTTGCAACTCTTCAAACAAGTCCAAGGTATGAAGAACACGTCCACTATTTTTAGACTCTTGTTTCTCCAAATCTGCCAAAGCATTGCGAATTGCTGCAATATCTTCTTCAATCAAGGTAATTTGACTCTCGATTTGATCAATTTGATGACTGGCCTTGAAAAAACGGAATGAGTTGTTATAGCCTTCTGCCTCGAAAAGATTATTTTCGATATCTGCAAAAGAGTTAAGAGATAGGTCAACCCATTTTTGGTTCCATTCACGGAAAGTCACTTGACTTTGTCCAATCAAGTGCATGTTTTTTACAGCTTCAACTTCATCATTAACTGGAAGATTATACAGCTCTTCTTTTTTCTCTTCTAAAATTGCTAATTTACTTTCATTGCGCTTCCTTACATAGATTGCGATAGCATAGGCAATGACCAATAAAACTGCAACTGCAATTATTAAATAAATTACTAGTCTAGCAGACATATTAAACTCCTTTTTTACTTGAAACAATCGTAATGATTATATCATATTTTTTAGACCAAGGGAACTACTTCTCCCGATTTTTTAGACATCAAGTGTACTATAGACAGCATTTTCTTCGATAAACTCACGACGAGGTTCTACTCTATCCCCCATCAACATATCAAAGATTTTATCTGCTTCTGCAGCATCATCAACAGAAACTCTGGCCATCAAGCGATGTTCGGGATCCATGGTTGTTTCCCATAACTGATGATCGTCCATTTCACCCAAACCTTTATAACGCTGAATGGTCGGTTTGGTTCGACCTTCACTATAACGGGCTAAAGCTTCTTGGAGTTTGATTTCCTGATCTGCACCTGGCTGGATATATTCTTTAATTTCACTTCCAACCTTAACACCGTAGATTGGTGGTTGGGCAATATAAACATAACCAGCTTCTAGGATTGGTTTCATATAACGATAAATCAAGGTTAAAAGAAGGGTACGAATGTGGGCTCCATCGACATCGGCATCGGTCATCAAAACGAGTTTTTGGTAACGAGCCTTAGTGACATCAAATTCTGCGCCAAATCCTGTTCCCATGGCTGTGAAGAGACTTCGAATTTCTTCGTTGGCAAGGATTTTATCCATGCTAGCTTTTTCAACGTTCAAGATCTTACCACGAATTGGCAAGATAGCTTGGAATTCACGATTACGACCAGATTTGGCTGATCCACCAGCTGAGTCTCCTTCGACGATGAAGAGTTCTGTTTCAGCAGGATTGTTAGAAGAACAGTCTGCTAGTTTACCTGGAAGGTTGGAAATTTCCAAACCAGATTTTTTACGAGTGACTTCACGCGCACGCTTGGCAGCAACACGAGCCTTAGCAGCCAAAATACCTTTTTCCACGATACGCTTGGCAATCTGTGGATTTTCCATAAGGAAATCAGAGAAGGCATCGCTGAAGAGGCGATTGGTAATCTTTACCACTTCGCTATTCCCCAGTTTGGTCTTAGTTTGTCCTTCAAATTGTGGATTTGGATGCTTAACTGAAATCACCGCAGTTAATCCTTCACGAACATCTTCCCCTGTCAGATTGTCTTCATTATCTTTCAGTAATTTATTTTTACGAGCATAATCGTTGATTACACGAGTCAGTGCTGTACGGAAACCTTGCTCATGCGTTCCACCTTCATGGGTATGAATATTGTTGGCGAAACTCATGACATTTTCATGATAACCCGTTGTGTACTGCATGGCTACTTCAACTGTGATATCATCCATCTCACCATCTGTATAGATTGGTGTATCAAAGATTACATCCTTGTTCTCATTGATATATTCAACGTAACTAGCAATACCACCTTCATAATGATAATGCTTGGTTTGTTCCAAACCTTCACGCTTATCTGTGATGGAGATTTGAAGACCGCGATTTAGAAAGGCCAATTCTTGAATGCGTTTATTTAATTTATCAAAATCAAAGGTTGTTGTTTCAGTAAAGATTTCTGGGTCTGGTGTGAAGTGAACCGTTGTTCCAGTTCTATCTGTATCTCCGACTACCTCAAGGTCTGCGACGACATGACCACGACGGTATTCTTGATAATGAATTTTACCGTTTTTGTAGACATGAACGTCTAATTGAGTGGAAAGAGCATTAACTACTGATGAGCCTACTCCGTGAAGACCACCTGAAACTTTGTAGCCACCACCTCCAAACTTTCCTCCAGCATGAAGGACAGTAAAGACAGTCTCAACGGCAGGTCGGCCTGTTTTTTCCTGAATATCGACTGGGATACCACGTCCATCATCGACAACAGTAATCGAATTATCTGGCTCAATAAAAACTTGAATATGGTTGGCAAATCCTGCCAAGGCCTCGTCGATAGAGTTATCAACAATTTCCCAGACTAGATGGTGAAGACCTTCTTTTGAGGTTGACCCAATATACATCCCTGGACGCATACGAACAGCCTCTAAGCCCTCTAAAACTTGAATTTGACTGGCATCATAATCTTGTGCCTGCAGATTTTTGATTTCTTCTGTCATCTTATTCCTTTTTCTTACATGTCTAATACTTGTCTTAAATTCACGATACTGGTAAACAAGTGGGTAGCTAGTCCTGCAGCTTGCCCTGCTTCAATATCAATCGGCCGATCACCAATGACTAGACCTGAGCTAATCTGATACTTTTCTCTTAAATAAATCATAGACTCAGGATTTGGCTTTCTCTTAAAACCTGAGCTAGAAGTGACCACTTCTGTAAAGTAGGTAGCTATAGAGGTTTTTTCTAAAATTCCCAAGACCTGATCATTTCGATGAGAAACCAAAAAATGACGCCCACCTTGACTTGAAATATCTGCCAATAAGTCAGAAACTCCTTCAAATAAAATCGGATGTTCAAGCTCTCTGGCTTCATTTTCCTTGTATTTTTCTAAAAAATGCTCTAAGTTGGGAGCGAATGTCTCAATCGCAAAATCAGTAGAAACCTTTAAAGCCTGATAGACACTGTCATGGTCTTGTGTGATACCATACAGCGCTAAAGTTTCAACAAATGCAGCTGTTGAAGTTTCATAATTATCCAGTAAAGTTCCACCTAAATCCCAGATGTAATCGTGATATTTCATAGCTTTCATTATACCATTTTTTCCTTAAAAAAGCGATGATTTCTCTGAGTTTTCCACATAAAAAAACGAGAATTTGACTCCCGTTTTACTGATTTTTACCAAAAACATCTCGATAGAGCATTCCAGTTCGTAAACTCTCTGCGTCTCCCCCTAATTGTTCCACTAACTCGTAGGCAAAGGCAAGGGCTGTCGAGGGACCTCGACTGGTTGTCAAATGACCATCTACCACTACTGTTTCCTTAACGTATTGACCATCAAGGATTTGCTCTTGAACACCGTCATAACAAGTATACTTCTTGTTTTTCAATACTCCTGCTTGATTGAGGGCAATTGGTGCCGCACAAATGGCTGCCAGTTTCTTCCCTTCTTGCTCGAAATTTTGCAATTCTTGAATCAAGGCCTGATTGTCACGCAAATGTGCAGAACCAGGCATCCCTCCAGGAAGGACAATCATGTCATAGTCTGATAAATCACCATCAAAGATACGGTCTGCTCTTACTTGGATTGCATGAGAACCTGTCACTTGCTCCTCAAATCCTACCATATCACAAGTGATACTTGCTCGACGCAAGACATCCACAACTGTCAAAGCTTCAATCTCTTCAAAGCCCTGAGCCAACATAACTGCTACTTTAACCATGATTTTCTCCTTATTTAATCCGTTTTAATACAACCTTTTTCCGTTTGAATGGAACTTTTCCACTCTTTTCTTCAGCTAGATTAGTCTGGTAACTCATCGATAAAAGCAAGCCAACACCGATCAAATTACTGATAATAGCCGATCCTCCTTGTGAAATGAAAGGCAGAGGAATCCCAGTCAAGGGAAGCAAGCCCGTCACAGCACCGATATTCTCAAAAATATGGAAGAGCAACATCATAATCAAACCTGTGGAAATATAGGTGTAGAACTGGTTATTTGATTTGAGAGTAATCTTCAACATACGGTAAATCAGCATGAGATAAAGGGCAATAACAAGGACTGAGCCAATGAAGCCAAAATCTTCTGCAATAACAGTGAAAATCATATCCGACTCCCGAACTGGAATAAGCAGATTCGAAGCATTAAACCCCTGACCAAATAAGCCACCACTTCCAATGGCAATCTGCCCTTGAGCCTGTTGGTAAGTGGTTGTTTGAGCAAAGTCAAAGGGATTAAGCCAAGCCAAGATCCGATTAATCTGGTAGGTCGGCATTCCCAGTTGATGGAGAAAAGCCCGACCGTCCTTACTGATAAAGATGGCTAGAAAACCAGCAATTCCTGTTACAGCAGTCACAAATACTGGAATAATAATTTTCCAAGAAACTCCTGATAGTAAGACGATTCCTGAGAAAATGGCTACAAAAACCAAAGCCGTCCCTAAGTCACTTTGAAGTGCCAAAAGAACTAGGACTGGAATGGTAAAGAGAATCATCCAGAAGATCAACAAGAAGTCCAGCGGAACTGTGCGCTTCCATTCCTTATGTTTTTTGGTAAACTGGACAATGACACGAGCCAACATGAGGATATAGGATATCTTCATAAATTCTGACGGCTGGAACAAGGTAACACCATTTACCGATACCCAGTTTTTGGCACCCGTTGATGCAACTAGGCTTGGATTATAAAAGACAATTGGCAAGACCATGAGTCCCAAGCCTAAAATATACAGAAAGGGAGTCACTTTCCAAAGAAATTCTGTATTAAAGAGCATGACCACAAAACCAATCACAAGCCCCAAGGCAATCCAGGCGACCTGCTGCCCTAAAATGGGCAGAATATTGTTTGGATAATCATGACTAACAGCTATATAGATAGCCACCACGCCAATAACCAGTAGAAAAAATACTGGTAATAGCAAACTATAATCGACTCTAGAGTCGAGAGAACGTTTCATATACACTAACCTTATACTTTCATACAATACAATACTATTTATCAAAGTTCATTTAAAAATCTATCAATAGCCTCATTAACTTCAGATTGAGCGATCGTTGTAACGCTCGCTTCTTTTGCTAGAGAAGTCACTATTTGCTTGCCGTATCGCTTTCCGACAATTCTCTTATCCAAAATAAGAGTTAAGGAACGTTGGTGTTCGCGTCTCATACTTCTTCCCAAAGCCTGCTTTAAACGAATAATGGCCATAGGCAATTGATAATCATAAAAGGCATTTTTCCCTTCTTGATTCAGTTCCTGATTAATCTTTTTCGTCAAGGGCTCTTGAGGATTTTGGAAAGGAAGTCTTGGTACAACTTGAATCACAAAAGGATGACTTGAAAAATCAACTCCCTCCCAGAAACTTGCTGCACCAAGCAGGATTTGTTGTTCACCTTTTTCAAAACGTTTCTTTAGCTGATGGACATCGCCATTTTTATACTGGGCTAAATGACTTACAGGGAGTAAATTTGATACTGCTAGAAGCATGTCTTTAGCAGTAAAGAGAACCAAAATCGGTTGCTGGAAAGCTTGAACTTTCATCAGCAAATCAGCTACCTCCTTGGCATAGACTTCTAAGGAGGTTTCTGTTACTAGAGGAAAATCTTTGATCAAGACCACTTCTTGATCCTGTTTTTTACCAGCTTCAACCTTGACAAATTTGGCTTCAGGATAGCCTAAAAGGTCTGCCAAAGAAACCCTCTGACTAATCTCAAGAGTGGCCGACACTCCCAAGACTTGACATGAATCAGGCACTAAAGAAGATAGAAAAATACGACCTGATTTTGTAGAAGAAATCTGAATTTTCTTCTGACTCGTTTCAGTTGCTTCAAGCCAGTAATCACCTTCAACAGTAAAATAGCGAACCAGTTCCTCAAAGCCTTCTACCTCTAATTCTGAAAAATACTGGCGGAGATTGGCAAAAGAATCCAAGCTACTCTTCTTAGATTTTCCAGACTGAAATTGTTCTATCAAGTAAATAAACTCAAAGCGAATACTTTCTAGTATTCGTTGTTGGACCTTATTTTGCTCGTCCAGTAAATCCTTATCAACTAAAGCAATAATAGACTGGATATCGTAGGTCTCTTGAAGCAGATTTTCTAGAGCCAACAAAACCTTTTGAACTTCATCAATAATCAATAAACGGTCACTGACAAATTCAGGATTATCTTCAAGTCTAGTTACAAGATAGGCATGATTGGTCACTAAAAGCTTGCAGGTTTGTGCCCTTTCTTGACTACGTTTCCAGAAATCTTCCGTCACAAATAAGCTTTTAGAAGATAAATTCCCATCATGACGAAGGTCTGTCAGAAAATGTTGGTAACGGTAGAGTTGGCCGATTTCATCCAAATCCCCAGTTTCTGTCTCTGTCAGCCAAACCAAGAGTTGCATTTTAAAGCGTCTAAATAAGCGATTTTCATCATTTTCCTGTAAGGAACGATAAAAGGCATCCAACTTCAGATAATTGTGTGGTCCCTTTAAAGAATGAATATCTGTATGGAACACCTCTTTAAGACGTTTACCTTCTTCTTCCATGGTTTGATTTTGAAGAATCTTTGTCGGAACGCTAAGGACAATCTGACGATTTTCCACTTGGGACAAAGCGGGTAAGAGATAGCCATAGGTTTTTCCAATCCCTGTCGGCGCTTGAATTAATGATACAGTCTCATCTTTCAATAGCAAGCCAACCTCTTTAGCAAAACTTTCTTGCTCCTCCCTCACTTCAAGGTTCAACAGAGAAATATTTTTAGAAAAATCTTGAGATAATTTTCGTGGCTCATTGGGAGCTGTAGGTTTCTTGAAATATAGCCCTTGAACTTGGACCAAGTCTGGAGAACTCAGGATAGATTGACTGCGATAAATTTCTTCAATAACCAGGTAGGACTCATATAAGAGAGCGTCAGCCATCTCCAGCAAGCGTTCCAAAAGACCTTTAGGAAGCTGAGCCATCTTTTCTCGTAAAAATAAGAGTAATTCCGCGGTAGCTTGGGCATCTGAAAGGGCTGTGTGAGCATGTTTTAAAGGAATTCCTAATTCTCGACACAAAATCGGTAAACTATATTTTTCCAGTTCAGGGAAAAAGACCTGAGCCAATTCGACCGTGTCAACACGAGGATTTCTTAGTTCATAGCCTTCAAAAAATAAATTTTCTGCCAAGAGATTGGCATCAAACTGAACATTATGGGCTACAAAAATCCCATCCTCCACCAAGTCAAAGATTTTTCTTGCAACTTGCGAAAAATCAGGTGCTTGCGCCAGACGTTGGTCTGTCAATCCTGTCAGTTCTTTGATATGAGCATCTAAGGGTTCATGTGGATTGACATCCGTCGTATAGTGATCGACGATTTTCCCATCCTCAATCACGACAATTCCCACTTGGATAATTTTAGCCTTACTACCTGTGCTAGTTGCCTCTAAATCAACCACAACATAGCGATTACCAATCGTTTTCATTATAAAAAATTATACCAAAAAAAGGGCCATTTGGCACCTGCAAACATGGGATAATTTTCAAACTCAAGAACATTACTTAGCTTAAAAATCCTATCAAGTAGAGCATCCTAGCCTGCTGATTCTTTGAAAATATTGGAGAATAAGAAAAAAATGAGAGAAGAAAGGTTTGCATCTTCCTTCTCTCAACGAATCATTTACTTTATTTAACCATATCAGGATCGTAGTCATAAAATCCTGTATCAAGGAAACGGTTTTTAGGGTGAAGTTTACGAACTTCTTCATCCAGCAAGAAGGCTTGGTCATGGCTAAAGTTGCCCTCTTGAATCAAGCTACGCGCTTGGATAAAGAGTTTTGCAATCTCAACAAAGTTCTGACCAGGTGTATAGAGACCTTCTAATTTCCAGTGAGTAAAACCATGCTCTACCAATTCTGTCAATTTTGTCATCAAATCAAGGTCATTGTTGGCAAAAATGTGGGTTCCATGATTGTCTTCAAAAATGGAATAGTGGCTCTCGGGGTCACTTGGCTCAGCCAAGAAGAGGTCACGCGTACGCGTCTTTTCATCATCGATGTGCGTGAAGTTATAGTAGTTTTGCAAGAGCGGACGTTTAGAATGGTGAATGACACTAGCACCATAAACCAACACTTCAGCAGGAATTTCCAAAATCTCAGGCATCTTGAAGAGCTCAGCAGATGGAATTTCACGCGCCAAAACAGCCTCAGATGCGCCGGCCTTTTGTCCCCAGAAGTTAATCTGACGACTGCTTGTCACCATAGTTGAGGCATCGTAGATAGTCTTGAATGAGTAACCATCGCGATTGACCACATAAAAGACACCTGCATCCCCAATTGTAATGTAGTCTGTCTTAATTTCTTCCAAGAAATCGAGGAAAGGCTTGATACGGTCCATCATATCTTGGTGCATGAGGGCATTAACCGCAACAATCAATTCCTTACCAGCATCATGAACCAGCTTAGCGATTTCACGCAATTGGTCATGACTAAAGGTTGTTGGCAGACGAAGTCCAAAATCTTTCTCACCGACATAGATACGGTCCACGCCAGCTTCGATCAGTTGTTCAACTTGTTCAATACTTTCAGCAGTTGCTGTAATAATAATCTTTTCCATAAGAAAAATTATACCACAATTCTGGAAAATCAGCTATTCTTTGAAAATGAAAAAGTACTTTATTCTTTTTGTAACCTTTCTGTAATAATTCTCTGCTGAAAAAATGATAAAATAGGTATGTACTATAAGGAGAGAGACATGCCCGTAAGAAAATTACAATCCTATGAGGTAGACTATCAAGAAGAATTGCACCAGCAGGCTCCTCGCTATCAAGATTATATACCTGAAGCGCAATCTGATACCAATCTCAAGGAAATCCTATTTTTTGTTAATATAGCTATTTTTTGTATCTGTATTGCTATCTTTAGTTTTATCTTTTTAGCATTAAAATTCTCAACTGTTCTTGCATTTGCCACAGCAATCGTATCCAGTTTACTTGTTTTAAAAATTCAACGCTCTATTATCAAACGAAAACGTAGAAGATAAAATCGAGTAGGGGATAATCTCTAGCCCCTCTCACACCACCGTACGTGCCGTTC
>CAUTXU010000030.1:0-13648 GCA_963542415.1 uncultured Streptococcus sp. | reverse complement strand
CAGCTTCTGACTTAACAAAATCAGCAGCAGATGCAACTAAACCAAACGCAGGCAACGATATCGTTAAACCAGCGGATAAGACAGTAGTAGCAAATCCAGATGCGTTAACTCCAGAAGAGAAGAAAGCGATCGAAGATAAGGTTAAAGCAGTCAATCCAGGTTCAACTGTAGTCGTAGACGACAAAGGAAACGCAACAGTTACAACCCCAGAAGGTAAGACAGCGGTAATCCCAGCAACAGACTTGACTAAGTCAGCAGCAGATGCAACTAAACCAAACGCAGGCAATGATATCGTTAAACCAGCGGATAAGACAGTAGTAGCAAATCCAGATGCGTTAACTCCAGAAGAGAAGAAAGCGATCGAAGATAAGGTTAAAGCAGTCAACCCAGGTTCAACTGTAGTAGTAGACGACAAAGGAAATGCGACAGTCACAACCCCAGAAGGTAAGACAGCGGTAATCCCAGCAGCGGACTTGACTAAATCACCAGCAGACGCAGGTAAAGCAAATGCAGGAAATGCAGTAAACACACCAGCAGCTAAGGTAGAAGTTAAAGATCCAGCTAAATTAACAGATGCTGAGAAGAAAGCAATCGAAGACAAAGTTAAAGCAGTCAACTCAGGATCAACTGTAGTAGTAGACGATAAAGGAAACGCAACAGTCACAACCCCAGAAGGAAATACAGCCGTAATTCCAGCAGCAGATGTAACTAAGTCAGCAGCAGATGCAGCTAAACCAAATGCAGGTAATGCAGTGAATACACCAGCAGCTAAGGTAGAAGTTAAAGATCCAGCTAAATTAACAGATGCTGAGAAGAAAGCAATCGAAGACAAAGTTAAAGCAGTCAACCCAGGATCAACTGTAGTAGTAGACGATAAAGGAAATGCGACAGTCACAACCCCAGAAGGTAAAACAGCAACAATTCCAGCAACAGACTTAACTAAGTCAGCAGCAGACGCAGGTAAAGAAAATGCAGGAAATGGTGCAAACACACCAGCAACTAAGACAGTAGTTAAAGATCCAGCTAACTTAACAGATGAAGAAAAAGCAAAAGTTAAGAAAGCAGTAGAGGATGTAAACCCAGGATCAACTGTAGTAGTAAATGATAAAGGTGATGTAATCGTTACTAAAGATGATGGAACAGTATTAGTAATCCCAGAACTTGACTTAGTAATTCCAGAAGATAAATTAACTGATCCAACTCAACAAAATGGTGTAAACACACCAGCAACTAGAGTGTTAGTTGGAGATAAAGCTAAATTAACAGCTGATGAAATTGAAAAAGTTAAAGAATCAATTAAAGCAGTCAACCCAGGTGCAACTGTAGTAGTAGACGAAAACGGAAATGCAACAGTAACAACACCAGAAGGTAAGACAGCAACAATTCCAGCAGCTCAATTAGTTAAAGATGCTAAAGATGTTGCAGCTAAGAACAATGGTGAAAACATCAACGTTGACTTCGAAAAAGAAACAGTAGCAGACCTCAATAACTTAACAGATGCAGAAAAAGAAGCTGCAAAAGCTAAGATTAAAGGAGTAAATGCTAATGTAGTAGAAGTTATCTTTGACAGAGCAGGAAATGCAACTGTAATTACTAAAGAGGGTAAAGTTTACACAATCGCAGCTAAAGATATCTTCAAACAACGTCCATATATACCATCAAATGGTGGAGGAAATAACGGAGCTACTAACACTGATGCAAAAGTGGATAAAGCTAAGTTAGAAGGTGCTATTCGTCAATTAGATGAATTGATTATCAAAGAATCAGCTAAGTTTGATGCAGAAACTGCAAAAGAAGCGAATGCATTATCAGCAGATGCTAAGAAAGTATTTGCCAATGCAGACGCAACTCAAGCAGAAGTGGATGCAATGGTTAAACGTATCGAAGACTTCATGGCGAAAGTTGCTTCATCAACTGATCATGCAACTCCAGCTAACGACCAAGCTAGTCAAACACTAGCTAATGCTAGTCAAACAGCATCAGCACAAGCAAACGCGCGTAAAGCAGCTAAAGAATTGCCAAATACAGGTACAGCAGATTCTACTGTAGCTATGGTAGCAGCAGCCGCAAGTGCATTACTTGGTCTTGGTCTTGCAGGCCGTCGTCGTAAAGAAGACGAAGAAGCTTAATTGGTAGATTGTTTGATAAACATCAGATGATAAATCCGATTTTCAAAGCTTAAATAAGTACCTCTCATAAGAAAATCTCCTAGCAGGAAAGTCTGCTAGGAGATTTTTGCATTTCAGGAAGTGGACGGATGACTTGGTAACCAGCTAAGTGTAAAGGTTAGCTGGTCAGCTTTTAGGAGGTCTTGGTGTTGAATCGTTGATACGAGTGTTTTGTCCAGTCGGCATTTTTTTACAAAGTTAAAATGGCTGTGGTTTTGCTCAGCATGAATATCTAGCCATTTATCTTCTTTGGCAAGATAGACTCGAAGATGGTCAAAGAGAGGAATTCCGAGATCATAGTTTGGTTTGCCTGGACAGGTTGGATAGAATCCGAGAGCCGACCAGATGTACCAGGCTGAGAGACTGCCGTTATCCTCATCGCCAGGATAGGCTTCCCAACTTGGGTGAAAAACTTTCTGACGGAGAGTCTTGATGAGAAGGGCAGTGTAGTCAGGGTAGTTGCTGTAACGGAAGAGGTAAGGAATGTGGAAGCTCGGTTGGTTGGAAATAGCGAGTTGTCCAAAAGGAGCAGTAGCCATCTCGCTCATTTCGTGAATTTCGTAACCATAGCCTGTTGTCTCAAAGAGAGGAGCCTCCTGACAGGCTTTTAAAAGATAGTTGCTGAAGGCTTCTTTTCCACCCATAAGTTGGATCAAGCCTGGGATGTCGTGTAGGACGCCTAAAGTCGCTTGAATAGCAGAGCATTCAGCATAGTCTCGCCCCCAACTGTATGGAGAGAAGTCAGGGCGGAAGTTGCCTTGATTGTCTCGCGCTCTCATGTAACCTGTCTCAGCGTCAAATAGATGGTGGTAATTTTGTGATGTGACCTTGTAGGTTTCAGCAATTTCTATTTTCCCTAGTTTCTCGGCACAGCTGGCGATACAAAAGTCACTATAGGCATAGTCTAGGGTATGGCTGACGCTTTCGTGGTGGTCGGTAGAGAGGTAGCCAAGTTCTTGGTATTGGGCTAGTCCATGGCGGCCATTGATGCCGAGAGAGTCGAACTTGCTGGCTGTTTCAAGCATGGCTTGGAGGAGTTCTTCTTCCAAGTCGGGAGCCATGTCCTTGCAGGCGCTATCTGCGATAATACCGTCTAAAAGGGTACCTGGCATCATACCCCGTTCATCTGGAGCCAGCCATTTTGGAAGAAATCCAGTATCTCGGTAGCTATTGAGGAAACCTTCTAAAAAGAGGTGATAGTGCTCCGGTATGATAAGGGCAAAGAGGGGGAAGGTGGTGCGGAAGGTATCCCAGAAACCATTGTTGCTGAAGAGGACACCAGGCTTGATAGTTCCAGTAGCCAGATCCATGTGGATGGCTTGCCCTGATTTATTAACCTCATAAAAAGTCTGAGGAAAGAGGAAGAGTCTGTAGAGACAGTGATCAAAGAAGGTTCGGTCAGCCTCTCCTGTCTCTATAATATCAAAACGATGGAGGAAATTTTCCCAGTCCGCTTGGGCACTTGCTTTACAGCTATCAAAATCTTTTTGAGGTAGATTAAGCAGTGCTTGAGAAGGAGAGATGAAAGAAGTCCCTAGTTGAATCTCAGCATGGCTATCTGCTAAGTCAATTCGCCAGTCTTCGTCTTCTTGATTGACAGCAAGAATGTCCGTATTCATTTGCAGGGTAGTGAACAGTATCAGTGGATTTTTATTGGTCTCAGTTTTTCCTTCTTGTCGCAGAGCAAGAGTCCGCTCATCTACTTGCTCCACGGTCAGTTCATCTGCTGCGTGAAGATAGAGGGAGAGGGCTTTGCCTTGCTTTTGCTCCAAACGAATAGAAGCACCGTAGCAAGTCGGTGTGAGCTGGGTTTCAATCTGATAGCGCAGGGAGAAAATTTTCAGATAATGAGGCTGGAAAGAGGCCTTATCCATATCGTAGGAAGACTGACGATGGAAGAGGCTGTCTCCACCCAGTTGACCGGTGACAGGTGTTAGAAGGAGCCAAGAGTAGTCTCCAATCCAAGGGCTGGGCTGGTGGGTTAAACGAATCCCCTGAAAGATAGGCAGATGCGGATCGAAAAACCAAGATCCATCTTGGTCACTGGTCTGGGGTACAAAGTAATTCATCCCAAAAGGAACGCCTGTGTATGGCAGGGTATTTCCCCGAGAGAAGGCATGCTTGCTGGCAGTTCCAAAGCGGGTATCGATGGTTTCAAGTAGTGGTTTCATAGTCTTTCCTTTAGCTGTTTTTCTACATTATATCAGAAAAAGAGGGCCTTTAGATATGGGGTTCGAAAGTAAGCAATTTTGTAGAAAAATGACTATCATTTGTGTATGTATTTTCTGTCTCAAAAGCTATATACTGAAAATGAAACTTGTTTGAAAGAGGATACTGCACGATGATTTATTCAAAAGAAATTGTTAGAGAATGGCTAGATGAAGTAGCAGAGCGGGCTAAGGACCATCCAGAGTGGGTGGATGTTTTCGAGCGTTGCTACACCGACACCTTGGACAATACGGTTGAAATCCTAGAAGATGGTTCAACCTTTGTCTTGACCGGGGATATTCCTGCTATGTGGCTTCGAGATTCGACAGCTCAACTCAGACCCTACCTTCATGTGGCTAAAAGAGATGCCCTCCTGCGTCAGACTATTGCAGGTTTGATCAAGCGTCAGATGACTTTGGTACTCAAAGATCCTTATGCCAATTCCTTTAACATAGAGGAAAACTGGAAGGGGCATCACGAGACCGACCATACAGACCTTAATGGCTGGATTTGGGAACGCAAGTACGAGGTGGACTCGCTTTGCTATCCTTTGCAGTTGGCTTATCTCCTCTGGAAAGAGACTGGCGAGACTAGTCAGTTTGATGAGACTTTTGTCGCAGCGACCAAGGAAATTCTTCATCTGTGGACGGTGGAACAAGACCACAAGAACTCTCCTTATCGTTTTGTCCGAGATACGGACCGTAAGGAAGATACACTGGTAAATGATGGATTTGGCCCTGATTTTGCAGTGACAGGTATGACTTGGTCCGCTTTTCGTCCGAGTGATGACTGTTGCCAGTATAGCTACTTGATTCCGTCAAATATGTTTGCCGTAGTTGTCTTAGGCTATGTGCAAGAAATATTTGTCGAACTAGACCTAGCTGATAGCGAGAGTATTATTGCAGATGCTAAGCGTCTCCAGTCTGAAATCCAAAAAGGAATCGAAAACTATGCTTACACCACCAACAGCAAGGGCGAAAAGATTTACGCCTTTGAAGTGGATGGTCTAGGCAATGCCAGCATCATGGATGATCCAAACGTACCAAGTCTGCTGGCAGCACCTTATCTGGGTTACTGCTCGGTCGATGATGAAGTTTATCAAGCAACTCGTCGTACCATTCTGAGCCCAGAAAATCCATATTTCTACCAAGGAGAATACGCTAGCGGTCTCGGAAGTTCTCATACCTTCTATCGCTATATCTGGCCCATCGCCCTTTCTATTCAAGGCTTGACAACAAGAGATAAGGCAGAGAAAAAATTCTTGCTGGATCAGCTGGTTGCTTGCGATGGTGGTACAGGTGTTATGCACGAAAGCTTCCACGTAGATAATCCGACGCTCTACTCTCGTGAATGGTTCTCTTGGGCTAACATGATGTTCTGTGAGTTAGTCTTGGATTACTTGGATATCCGCTAAGGAACACGTTTTAGCGCAACCGATTCTTGGAAAGAATCACAAATTTACATTTAAAACGTTAACAATAAAAATTTAAATTTAGAATGAGGTTTTACTTCATGGAAAATGTTGTTGTACATATTATCTCACATAGTCACTGGGATCGTGAGTGGTACTTGCCTTTTGAAAGCCACCGTATGCAGTTGGTGGAATTATTTGACAATCTCTTTGATCTCTTTGAAAATGACCCTGAGTTCAAGAGTTTCCATTTAGATGGACAAACTATTGTCCTTGATGACTACTTGGAGATTCGCCCTGAAAATCGCGACAAAGTTCAACGCTACATTGACGAAGGAAAATTGAAGATTGGTCCATTTTACATCTTGCAGGATGATTACTTGATTTCAAGTGAAGCCAATGTCCGCAATACTCTTATTGGTCAGCAAGAAGCTGCCAAATGGGGCAAATCTACTCAAATTGGTTACTTCCCAGATACCTTTGGAAATATGGGGCAGGCTCCTCAAATCCTTCAAAAATCAGGCATTCACGTGGCAGCCTTTGGCCGTGGTGTCAAGCCGATTGGATTTGACAACCAAGTTCTCGAAGATGAGCAGTTTACTTCCCAGTTTTCAGAAATGTACTGGCAGGGTGCGGATGGTAGTCGTGTCCTCGGTATCCTCTTTGCCAACTGGTACAGTAACGGGAATGAAATTCCAGTTGACAAAGATGAGGCCTTGACCTTCTGGAAACAAAAATTGTCAGATGTGCGTGCCTACGCTTCGACTAACCAATGGTTGATGATGAACGGCTGTGATCACCAGCCTGTACAGAAAAATCTGAGTGAAGCCATTCGTGTGGCAAATGAACTCTTCCCAGATGTAACATTTGTGCATAGTTCTTTTGATGAATATGTCCAAGCCGTGGAAAGTGCCCTACCAGAGCAATTATCAACGGTTACAGGTGAGTTGACCAGTCAGGAAACTGATGGCTGGTACACACTTGCCAACACTTCTTCATCCCGTATTTACCTCAAACAAGCCTTCCAAGAAAATAGCAACCTCCTAGAGCAAGTTGTAGAGCCCTTGACCATCATCACTGGTGGTCATAATCACAAGGATCAATTGACCTATGCTTGGAAAACTCTTTTGCAAAATGCACCGCATGATAGTATCTGTGGCTGTAGCGTGGACGAAGTTCACCGAGAGATGGAAACTCGTTTTGCCAAGGTCAAGCAAGTCGGAAACTTTATTAAGAGTAATCTTCTTAACGAGTGGAAGGGCAAAATTGCTACAGCTAAGGCTCAAAGTGATTACCTCTTTACTGTCATTAACACAGGCTTGCATGATAAGGTTGATACTGTCAGCACAGTGATTGATGTGGCGACTTGTGATTTCAAGGAATTGCACCCAACAGAAGGTTACAAGAAGATGGCTGCTCTGACCTTGCCAAGTTACCGTGTGGAGGACTTGGATGGTCGTCCTGTAGAGGCTAAAATCGAAGACCTTGGGGCTAATTTTGAGTATGATTTACCAAAAGACAAGTTCCGCCAAGCTCGTATCGCTCGACAAGTGCGCGTGACCATTCCAGTTCACCTAGCGCCACTTTCTTGGACAACCTTCCAATTGCTGGAAGGAGAACAAGAACACCGCGACGGTATTTACCAAAACGGAGTGATTGATACGCCATTTGTAACGGTGAGTGTGGATGACAACATCACAGTTTATGACAAGACAACTCACGAAGCCTATGAAGATTTTATCCGCTTTGAAGACCGTGGTGACATCGGAAACGAGTATATCTATTTCCAACCAAAAGGAACAGAGCCAATCTATGCAGAGCTTAAGGGCTACGAGGTCTTGGAAAACACAGCTCGCTACGCTAAGATTTTGCTCAAACATGAATTGACCGTGCCTGTCAGTGCAGATGAAAAGCTAGAAGAAGAGCAAAAAGGCATCATCGAGTTTATGAAGCGTGAAGCTGGACGTTCAGAAGAATTGACAAGCATTCCTCTTGAAACTGAGATGACTATCTTCGTTGACAATCCACAAATCCGTTGCAAGACTCGCTTTACTAACACTGCCAAAGACCACCGTATCCGTCTCTTGGTCAAGACTCATAACACGCGTCCAAGCAATGATTCTGAAAGCATCTATGAGGTGGTGACACGACCAAACAAACCAGCAGCTTCATGGGAAAATCCTGAAAATCCTCAACACCAACAAGCCTTTGTTAGTCTGTATGACGATGAAAAAGGGGTGACTGTATCCAACAAGGGATTGAATGAATACGAAATCCTTGGAGACGACACCATTGCAGTGACTATTTTGCGTGCATCAGGTGAGCTAGGTGACTGGGGATACTTCCCAACACCAGAAGCACAATGCTTGCGGGAGTTTGAAGTCGAATTTGCAATTGAATGCCACCAAGCCCAAGAACGCTTTTTAGCCTATCGTCGTGCTAAAGCCTTGCAGACACCATTTACTAGCCTTCAGCTTGCTAAACAAGAAGGAAGTGTGGCTGCGACTGGTAGCCTCTTGAGCCATTCTGTTCTCAGCATACCGCAAATCTGTCCAACAGCCTTTAAGGTAGCTGAAAATGAAGAAGGCTATGTTCTTCGTTACTACAATATGTGTAGTGAAAATGTACGTGTACCGGAAAGTCAACATCTCTTCCTTGACCTACTTGAACGACCATACCCAGTTCATAGAGGCCTCATTTCACCACAAGAGATTCGTACAGAATTCATCAAAAAAGAAGAAATTTAATTTCAAAAAGTAAACATAAAAAGAAAGGAGGGGCGAAAAGGTAAGAACTAACTGCTGATTCGCCCCTTTTTATGGTAAAAACAATGACCATTGCAACGATTGATATCGGAGGGACTGGGATTAAGTTTGCCAGTCTGACTCCTGATGGGAAAATACTGAATAAGACAAGCATTCCAACGCCTGAAAGTTTGGAGGATTTACTAGCTTGGTTAGACCAGCGCTTGTCAGAGCAGGATTACAGCGGGATTGCTATGAGCGTTCCAGGCGCGGTCAATCAAGAGACAGGTGTGATTGATGGCTTCAGTGCCGTGCCCTACATTCACGGATTTTCTTGGTATGAGGCGCTTAGCTCTTATCAGATTCCTGTCCATCTGGAAAATGATGCCAACTGCGTTGGACTCAGTGAATTACTGGCTCATCCAGAACTTGAAAATGCAGCCTGTGTCGTGATTGGGACAGGGATTGGCGGAGCCATGATTATCAATGGTAGACTTCATCGAGGTCGCCACGGCCTGGGTGGAGAATTTGGCTACATGACCACCCTTGCCCCTGCTGAAAAGCTCAACAACTGGTCGCAACTAGCGTCAACTGGAAATATGGTGCGATACGTGATTGAAAAATCTGGTCAGACTGATTGGGACGGTCGCAAGATTTACCAAGAGGCTGCAGCTGGGAATGCTCTTTGCCAAGAAGCTATTGAGCGCATGAACCGTAATCTGGCGCAAGGCTTGCTTAATATCCAATATCTGATTGATCCAGATGTCATTAGTCTGGGTGGCTCTATCAGCCAAAATCCAGATTTCATCCAAGGTGTCAAGAAGGCTGTAGATGACTTTGTCGAGACCTACGAAGAATACACGGTCGCACCTGTCATCCAAGCCTGTACCTATCATGCAGATGCTAATCTTTACGGTGCCCTTGTCAACTGGCTACAGGAGGAAAATCAATGGTAAGATTTACAGGACTTAGTCCCAAACAGGCGCAAGCTATTGAAGTATTAAAAAATCACATTTCTCTGCCAGATGTAGAGATAGCTGTCACTCAGTCTGACCAAGCATCTATCTCTATCAAGGGTGAGCGTGATCATTATCAATTGACCTACCGCAAACCCCACCAACTTTATCGTGCCTTGTCCCTGTTGGCAACATCCCTAGCAGAAGGTGACAAGGTAGAGATTGAGGAACAAGCAGCTTATGAAGATTTAGCCTATATGGCAGACTGTTCTCGAAATGCGGTGCTGAATGTGGCTTCTGCCAAGCAGATGATTGAGGTCTTGGCTCTCATGGGCTACTCAACCTTTGAGCTTTATATGGAGGACACCTACCAGATTGAGGGACAACCTTACTTTGGTTATTTCCGTGGTGCCTACTCGGCTGAGGAGTTGCAGGAAATCGAAGACTATGCCCAGCAGTTTGACATGACCTTTGTGCCATGTATCCAGACCTTGGCCCACTTGTCAGCCTTCGTCAAATGGGGTGTCAAAGAAGTGCAGGAGCTCCGTGATGTGGAGGATATCCTTCTTATCGGCGAAGAAAAGGTTTATGACCTGATTGATGGCATGTTTGCTACTTTGTCTAAGTTGCAAACACGTAAGGTCAATATTGGGATGGACGAAGCCCACTTGGTTGGTTTGGGACGGTATCTGATTCTAAACGGTGTGGTAGACCGTAGTCTCCTCATGTGCCAACACTTGGAGCGCGTACTGGATATTGCTGACAAATATGGTTTCCACTGTCAGATGTGGAGTGATATGTTCTTTAAACTTATGTCAGCGGATGGCCAGTACGACCGTGATGTGGAAATTCCAGAGGAAACTCGCGTCTACCTAGACCGTCTCAAAGACCGAGTAACTTTGGTTTACTGGGACTATTATCAGGATAGCGAGGAAAAATACAACCGCAACTTCCGCAACCATCACAAGATTAGCCATGACCTTGCCTTTGCAGGGGGAGCTTGGAAGTGGATTGGTTTTACACCTAATAACCATTTCAGCCGGCTCATTGCTCTTGAAGCGAACAAAGCCTGTCGTGCCAATCAGATTAAAGAAGTCATCGTAACTGGTTGGGGGGACAATGGTGGTGAGACAGCTCAGTTTTCTATCCTACCAAGTCTGCAAATCTGGGCAGAACTCAGCTATCGCAATGACCTAGATCGTTTGTCCGTTCACTTCAAGACCAATACAGGTTTATCGGTCGAAGATTTCATGCAGATTGACCTAGCCAACCTCTTGCCAGACCTGCCAGGCAATCTCAGTGGTATTAATCCCAACCGCTATGTCTTTTATCAGGATGTTCTCTGTCCAATCCTTGACCGACACATGACTCCTGAACAGGACAAACCACACTTCGCTCAGACAGCTGAGATTCTTGCTAAAATCAAAGAAAAAGCGGGAAACTATGCTTATCTCTTTGAAACTCAGGCCCAGTTGAATGCTATTTTAAGCAGTAAAGTGGATGTAGGACGACGCATTCGTCAAGCCTATCAAGCAGATGATAAAGAAAGTCTGCAAGAAATCGCAAGACAAGAATTACCAGAACTCAGAAGCCAAATTGAAGACTTCCATGTCCTCTTTAGCCACCAATGGTTGAAGGAAAACAAGGTTTTTGGCTTGGATACGGTCGATATCCGCATAGGCGGACTCTTGCAACGCATCAAACGAGCAGAAAGCCGTATCGAAGCTTATCTGGCTGGTCAGATTGACCGCATCGACGAGCTAGAAGTGGAAATCTTACCATTTACAGACTTCTACGCAGACAAGGACTTCGCAGCCACAACAGCCAACCAGTGGCATACTATTGCGACAGCTTCAACCATCTACACGACCTAAAACAAGAACATTGTGTCTTATGAAGAGTGTTTCTCGTGAAACATCCCTTTCTTAAAAAAGTACTCCACATAAAATAATTTGTGGAGTTTTTTCTATAATTAGTAGTTTAACCTAACCTGCAAATAGGAGTATACTAATAATGTAATCGTTATCAAAAGTCTAAAAAGGAATTTTTAGATGGATATCAAAATAAAAAAGGGAGGAAATTATGAATAAGTTTTCAAAAACCTTGAGAGACAACTGGATCTTTCTCTTGATGGTTTTGCCAGGGGCACTCTGGTTGATTCTATTCTTCTACATTCCAGTATTTGGGAACGTGGTTGCCTTTAAAGACTACCACATGACCAGTAATGGTTTTATAGATAGTATCATGAATAGTAAATGGGTCGGACTAGATAATTTCAGATTCTTATTTAGTTCAAGAGACGCCTTTATTATCACACGAAATACTGTCCTCTACAATCTCGGCTTTATCTTCATTGGTTTGATTGTATCTGTAGGAATTGCCATTATCCTCAGTGAACTCCGTTCTAAGAGAATGGTTAAGATCTTCCAAACTTCCATGTTGTTCCCTTACTTCTTGTCTTGGGTTATCATCAGTTTCTTTACAGATGCCTTCCTAAACATTGATAAAGGGGTGTTCAACCATTTATTGGAAACTCTTGGTCTCAAAGAAATCAATTTCTACGCTGACTTGGGTATCTGGCCATATCTCCTACTTTTCCTAGGTATTTGGAAAGGCTTTGGATATAGCAGTGTCATGTACTATGCGACAATCATGGGAATTGATCCAACCTACTACGAAGCAGCGACAGTGGACGGGGCCAGCAAATGGCAACGAATTCGCAATGTAACCATTCCGCAGTTGACACCATTGGTAACTGTATTGACCATCCTTGCAGTCGGAAATATCTTCCGTGCAGACTTCGGTCTCTTCTACCAAATCCCCCATAATGCTGGTCAGCTTTATAACGTAACCAACGTCTTGGATGTATATGTATATAATGGTTTGACCCAGACAGCGGATATCGGGATGGCTTCAGCAGCAGGTCTCTACCAATCAGTAGTCGGCTTGATTCTGGTGGTTCTATCAAACTTACTGGCAAGACGAGTTGATCCAAACTCAGCCTTGTTCTAGAAAGGAGGAGAATATGGCAGAAAAGAAAATTAAAAAAGAAAAAATTGATAATGTCGGCATTCACTCCTTCAGTAAGAAAGCAGATATCTTCTTTAGTACCATTTCTGGTTTGGTCGCCCTCTCTTGTATCCTACCCTTTGTATTCGTTATCGTTATTTCGGTGACAGATGAAAAGAGTATCCTCCAAAATGGATATAGCTTCTTCCCATCTCAATTTGGATTAGACGGTTTTGAATTTTTGGCACAGTTTAAGGATAAAATCCTCCAAGCCCTCTTCATCTCAGTCTTTGTAACAGTGGTGGGGACTATCACAAACGTTTTTATCACAACAACCTATGCCTACGCCATTTCACGGACAACCTTTAAGTATCGCAGATTCTTTACGATTTTTGCCCTTCTTAGTATGTTGTTCAACGCTGGTTTGGTACCAGGCTATATCGTGGTCACTCGTTTGCTTCAACTTGGGGATACAGTTTGGGCCTTGATTGTTCCAATGCTTCTCTCACCATTTAACATCATCTTGATGCGTTCCTTCTTCAAGAAGACCATTCCAGAAGCCATTCTAGAATCCGCTCGTATCGATGGTGCTAGTGAGGCCCGGATCTTCTTCCAAATCTGTTTGCCATTGTCACTACCAGGTATCGCAACCATCACGCTCTTGACAGCTCTTGGTTTCTGGAATGACTGGTTCAATGCCCTTCTTTACATTAAGAGTGACAACTTGTATCCATTGCAATATTTGCTCATGCAAATCCAACAAAATATGGATTACATAGCAAAAGCAGTCGGTCTATCTGGTCAACTGGGAGTTGCTCTTCCAAAAGAAACAGGTCGTATGGCCATGGTTGTGGTCGCAACCCTTCCAATCGCGATTTTGTATCCATTCTTCCAACGCTACTTTGTAAAAGGTTTGACTATCGGTGGTGTGAAAGAATAGTACTTGTTGAGAAAAAACGTTTCTCAGTTCCCAACTTCCCTTGTGTGAAGTTAATACTCTTCGAAAATTAAATTCAAACCGCGTCAACGTCGCCTTGCTGTACTCAAGTACAGCCTGCGGCTAGTTTCCTAGTTTGCTCTTTGATTTTCATTGAGTATAAGATCATTACATTGTTTATAAGTTTAAAAATAAAAAAAGGAGTTTTTGTCATG
>CAUTXU010000029.1:0-14181 GCA_963542415.1 uncultured Streptococcus sp. | reverse complement strand
CGCGATTTCTTTGTCCAACAGTCTGGCTTGACAGGCGAAAGTGATTCTGTTGAAAAATTGGCCTTGACCAAGGCAACAGTTCAACAAGCTGATAGTCTTCTCGAAGCCGAATCCTTGGCTTTTATGGGAACCAATGTCTTGTCTGGTAGTGCCAAGGCCGTGGTTTTGGCGGTTGGTGATGATACCATGATGGGGGCTATTGAGCAGACTCTGAACACCTATGACGAGCCTACTTCGTTTGAGCGGGAGATGAATAGTATCTCTTGGCTCTTGATCCGTTTGATGTTGGTCATGGTGCCCATCGTTTTCTTGTCCAATGGTTTAACAGATGGCGACTGGCTGGAAGCTGGCGTATTTGCTTTGAGTGTTGGTGTTGGATTGACACCTGAAATGCTTCCTATGATTATTACCGCTAGCCTAGCAAAGGGTTCTATTATCATGGCCAAGGAAAAAGTGGTTATCAAAAAACTCAATGCCATACAGGACTTAGGGGCGATTGATATCTTGTGTACAGATAAAACAGGAACTCTAACCCAAGACGAAATCGTTCTAGAATACCCCTTGGACATCCACGGACGCTTGGATTTGACCGTCTTGAGACGGGCCTATCTCAATTCCTATTTTCAAACTGGCTTGAAAAATTTGATGGACAGAGCCATCATCAAACGGACTGAAAAGGAAGCTAAAGAACACGCTATCCTCCAAAATCTGGCTCAAACTTTTCAAAAAATCGATGAGCTTCCCTTTGATTTTGAACGTAGACGGATGAGTGTCATCGTCAAGGATGAGAACGAAGTGGTTAGCTTGGTAACCAAGGGTGCCCTAGAGGAAATGTTGACGATTTCCAGTTATGCGGAATACCAAGGAGTGATTACTCCCTTGACAGATGCTATTAGAGAAGAAATTTTAGCAGAAGTCAGACAACTAAATCAACAAGGTTTGCGTGTCTTGGGAGTGGCCTATAAGTCAGGTTTGAGGGAAGGTCATGCCTATACAGTTGATGATGAAGGGGATATGATTCTAACTGGTTATTTAGCCTTCCTAGATCCTCCTAAACCATCTGCAGCACCAGCAATTAAGGCTCTGTTAGAACACGGTGTCCAAACAAAGATTTTGACGGGAGACAACGAAAAAGTTACCCAAGCAGTCTGTGAAAAGGTTGGTTTGGATATCAATCAGATGCTGTTGGGGTCTGAAATTGATCAGATGAGTGATCAAGAATTGGCCCAAGCCGTAGAGGAGGTAACAGTCTTTGCCAAACTTTCTCCTGACCAAAAAGCAAGGATTATTTTGCAATTTAAGGCTAATGGTCATGCTGTCGGCTATATGGGAGATGGAATCAATGATGCTCCTTCTATGAAAGTTGCAGATGTGGGGATTTCTGTTGATACAGCAGTAGATATTGCCAAAGAAACAGCTGATGTTATCCTACTTGATAAGGATCTCATGGTGCTTGAAAAAGGACTTGTTGAAGGGCGTAAGGTCTATGCTAATATGACAAAATATATCAAGATGACAGTGAGTTCTAATTTTGGAAATATCTTATCCCTATTGGTCTCTGGAATCTTTTTACCCTTTTTACCAATGGCACCAGTCCATTTGATTATCCTAAATCTAGTCTATGATTTGTCTTGTATTGCCTTGCCTTTTGACAAGGTGGATAAAGATTTTTTGAGAAATCCGCATACATGGGAAGCTAAGTCCATCACACGTTTCATGGTTTGGATGGGGCCTATCTCTTCTGCCTTTGATATTTTGACCTTTAGTTTGCTCTATTTTATCATTGTACCCATGACGACAGGTCAAGCCTATGTCCATGGAGCGGAGTCTGCCGTAGGATTTATTGTCTTGTTCCAGACAGGTTGGTTTATCGAGTCCATGTGGTCACAGACCATGGTTATCCATATGCTGCGTTCAGCCAAAATTCCTTTTTTACAAAGTCGTCCAGCTTGGCTAGTCCTTGTGACAACCTTATTGGCTGCAGCCTTTGTGACCTTCCTTCCCTACAGTCCACTCGCAAGCCTACTTCATCTCACTCCTTTAAAACCGATTTATTTCATCTTTTTACTTTTCATCATTATTTTGTACATGATTAGCGTGACAATTGTGAAAAAAATCTATATCAAGAAATATCAAGAATGGCTGTAAATTTCATTTTGTCAAGAAAAAAGTACGAAAATGACGAAAAAAGTCAAAAAAATTTAAAAATAGGTCGCAAGTCGGATGTTTTTTATGGTATAATAGACTAAACTGATAGTAACATGTAGCGAAAGGGGTAGGTACATGATCAAAATTTATACAGTCTCAAGTTGTACTAGTTGTAAAAAAGCAAAAACCTGGCTCAATGCCCACCAGTTAAGTTATAAAGAACAAAACCTTGGTAAAGAAGGAATTACGAGAGAAGAATTACTGGATATTCTAACCAAAACAGATAACGGAATAGCCAGCATCGTTTCATCTAAAAATCGCTATGCCAAAGCCCTTGGAGTGGATATTGAAGATTTGAGTGTCAATGAAGTCCTCAATCTGATTATGGAAACGCCGAGAATTTTAAAGAGCCCAATCCTTGTAGATGAAAAACGCCTGCAAGTTGGCTACAAGGAAGACGATATTCGTGCCTTCCTACCACGCTCTGTCCGTAATGTAGAAAATGCAGAAGCACGTTTGCGTGCAGCTCTATAAACATCAAGGCTGGGAGCAATTCCCAGTCTTATTCTATTTTATACTCTTCAAAAATCTCTTCAAACCGCGTCAACGTCGCCTTGCCGTACTCAAGTACAGCCTGCGGCTAGTTTCCTAGTTTGCTCTTTGATTTTCATTGAGTATTAATATCAAAAAGAAAGAAGAAAGAAATGAAAAAAATAGTTCTTGTTAGTCTAGCTTTCCTTTTTGTCCTGGTTGGTTGCGGACAGAAAAAAGAAACTGGAACAGCTACAAAAACAGAAAAGGATACGCTTCAGTCGGCATTGCCAGTTATTGAGAATGCTGAGAAGAATACAGTTGTAACCAAGACTTTGGTCTTGCCCAAGTCAGATGATGGTAGCCAGCAAACCCAAACCATTACTTATAAAGACAAGACTTTTTTGAACCTAACCATTCAACAAAAGCGTCCAGTCTCAGATGAGTTGAAGACCTATATTGACCAACATGGTGTGGAAGAAACTCAAAAAGCTCTTCTTGAGGCAGAGGAGAAGGATGAGTCCATCATTGAAGCTCGTAAATTGGCAGGCTTTAAGCTTGAAACCAAATTATTGAGTGCAACCGAACTTCAAACAACGACTAGTTATGATTTTCAAGTTTTGGATGTCAAGAAGGCTTCTCAGACTGAGTATCTGAAGAACATTGGTTTAGAAAATCTCTTGAAGAATGAACCAAGCAAATATATTTCAGACAGATTGGCAAATGGTGCGACAGAACAGTAGAAAATCCAAATAAATAGACTGCCTGAATTGTAGAACGTAAGGAATTATGCTATAATGGTACTATTCTAAGGAAAGAGGGTGTTAGAATGGGATTTACTGAAGAAACAGTACGTTTTAAATTGGACGATTCCAATAAAAAAGAAATTAGCGAAACTTTGACTGATGTCTATGCTTCGTTGAACGATAAGGGCTACAACCCAATTAACCAAATCGTAGGTTACGTATTGAGTGGAGACCCTGCCTACGTTCCTCGTTATAATAATGCACGAAATCAAATCCGTAAGTATGAGCGTGATGAAATCGTTGAGGAATTGGTCCGCTACTACCTTAAAGGACAAGGAGTCGATCTATAACCTATGAGAATTATGGGATTGGACGTCGGTTCAAAAACGGTAGGGGTGGCCATTAGCGATCCGCTCGGTTTTACAGCTCAAGGACTTGAAATCATCCAAATCAATGAGGAACAAGGCCAATTTGGTTTTGACCGCGTTAAGGAGTTGGTTGATACTTACAAGGTGGAACGATTTGTAGTGGGCTTGCCTAAAAACATGAACAATACAAGCGGACCGCGCGTGGAAGCTAGTCAAGCATACGGAGCAAAGCTAGAAGAGCTTTTTGGTTTACCAGTAGACTATCAAGATGAACGCTTGACAACAGTTGCTGCTGAGCGCATGTTGATTGAACAAGCAGATATTAGCCGTAACAAGCGCAAGAAAGTCATTGATAAGTTAGCAGCTCAGCTGATTTTACAAAATTATTTAGATAGAAAATTTTAATATAAAGGAGAGGCTATGTCACACGATCATAACCACGACCACGAAGAACGTGAATTAATTACACTAGTAGATGAGCAAGGAAATGAAACCTTGTTTGAAATCCTTTTGACGATTGACGGAAAAGAAGAATTTGGTAAAAACTATGTTCTTCTAGTACCAGTTAACGCAGAAGAAGACGAAGACGGACAAGTTGAAATCCAAGCTTACTCATTCATCGAAAACGAAGATGGAACAGAAGGCGAATTGCAACCAATCCCAGAAGACTCAGAAGACGAATGGAACATGATTGAAGAAGTCTTCAATAGTTTTATGGAGGAGTGATACAGTCTGGGAGACTGTATCACCCCAACTCCTAGAAATTGGAAGAGTTGGAACGTCCGGTGGATATTTTCACCCCACATTAAAATTTATAGTGGCTAGTGATTAGCTAATCAGGTAAGAGGTCGGGACGAAAATCCTGACCTCATTTTTTGTTATCTACGGAATTTTGCTAGATAATTGATTAGACTTTTGTCAAGGAGAGGTGTATGTTTGAAGTAGAAGAATGGCTTCACAGTCGGATTGGTTTGAATTTTCGATCAGGTTTGGGGCGAATGCAACAAGCGGTGGATTTGTTGGAGAATCCAGAGAAGTCTTACCCTATTATCCACGTAACAGGGACTAATGGGAAAGGCTCTACCATTGCTTTTATGAGGGAATTATTTATGGGACATGGCAAAAAAGTTGCGACCTTTACCTCCCCTCATATCGTCTCTATCAATGAGCGAATCTGCATTAATGGGCAACCAATAGCTGATGCAGACTTTATCCGTTTAGCTGAGCAGGTCAAGGAGATGGAAAAAACGCTTCTGCAAACCCATGATCAGTTGTCCTTTTTTGAATTGCTGACCTTGATTGCTTTTCTTTATTTTAGAGAGCAAGAGGTGGATTTGGTTTTATTAGAAGTGGGAATTGGTGGCTTACTTGACACGACCAATGTGGTAACTGGAGAGATTGCTGTCATCACCTCCATCGGGCTTGACCATCAGGAGACTCTGGGTGACAGTATAGCAGCAATTGCAGAGCAGAAAGCTGGTATTTTCAAGGCTGGTAAAAAGGCAGTGATTGCTAAGTTGCCTTCAGAAGCTAGGCTTGTTTGTCAGAAAAAAGCAGACTCTTTAGCTGTTGACCTTTATCAGGCAGGTCAGGATTTTTCAATGCTGAATGGGGATTTTTCAAGTTCTTTGGCTAACCTTTCACAGTTGAAAATAGGTTTAGAAGGAGCTTATCAGCAGGAAAATGCGGCCTTGGCGTTGCAAACTTTTCTTCTCTTTATGAGGGAAGAAAAGGAAGTTGTTGATGAGCAGGCTGTAAGACAGGCTTTGGAGAAGACCCATTGGGCTGGGCGTTTGGAGCGTATTCGTCCTCAGATTTACTTGGACGGTGCTCATAACCTCCCTGCCTTGACTCGCTTGGTTGAATTTATCAAAGAAAAAGAGCAGGAAGGTTATCGTCCTCAAATCCTATTTGGAGCCTTGAAACGGAAGGATTATCAAGGGATGCTGGGCTATCTGACTGAGAATTTACCTCAGGTGGAACTCAAGGTGACTGGTTTTGACTATCGAGGTTCTCTGGACGAGACAGATGTAACAGGTTACCATGTAATTCCCTCTTACCGAGAATTTATTAGCAGTTTTGAAGAAAAAGTCGATACCAAGGACTTGCTGTTCGTTACAGGATCTCTCTATTTTATCTCAGAAGTACGGGGCTATCTACTGGACCGTGAGCAGATAAATTGACCTCCTTTTTTGAACTTGTTATACTAGGGGAACTACCAGTTAGAAGAAACATTCTCTAAATCGGTAGCAGAAAGGAAATTCATCATGAAATTAAAAACATTCACACTTTCTCTTGCTTCTCTAGCAAGTCTTAGTCTCTTAGTAGCTTGTTCACAAAGAGCTCAACAGGTTCAACAACCAGCAACTCAACCGCAAACTCAACAAACTCAGCAATCACAAGCTGCTTCATCGTCTACAGAAAATACAAATCAGGCAGCGACTAGTTCTTCACAAAACACAGTTACGGCTCAACCAACTAATATTGATGGAACTTATACTGGTCAGGACGAAGGAGATCGTATCACTTTGGTAGTGACTGGTACAACTGGTACCTGGACACAGGTAGAAACTGACGGAGATCAAGAAATCAAGCAGGTCAGCTTCGATCCAGCCAATCAACGCATGATTATTGGTGATGATGCCAAGATTTATACAATCAATGGCAATCAGATGATTATTGACGATATGGATAGAGAAGCGTCTGATCGCATCGTTTTATCAAAATAGACTAGAAGGAGACTGGATTTTTCGGTCTCTTTTGCTTTTACTTAGAAAAATAATAATAAATACTTGCCTTCTATCGAATACCTGCGTTATACTAGTATCAATTACTTGTTTTTAGCATTCAAACTATCAAGGAGGGGATATGAAATATAGGAAATTTCAATTATTGATGTCCAAGTATGGCTTTAGTCTTTCGATTATGCTGCTTGAACTTACTCTTGTTTTTGGTCTCTTTCTTTATTTAGGGCGTATGGCCCCTATTCTATGGGTTATTGTCTTGATTTTTATGAGTATGGCGACTATCGTAGCGATTGTCAATCGTTCTATGGCCCCTGAAAGCAAGGTAATGTGGTTAGTGGTAACTTTTGTTCCTATCATTGGCCCCCTGCTCTATCTGATGTTTGGTGAAAGGCGATTGTCCAAAAAAGAAATCAAGCAGTTGGACAAACTTGGTTCCATGCATTTTCGGGAGGATAACAGTAAAGCTCTCCGCCAGAAATTGAAGGAAGAGGATAAGGCGGCATACGGAGTTATCAAATCTTTGTTAAGTATGGATAGCAATGCCGACGTCTATAATCGAACAGACTCACAATTCTTTTCTTCGGGTGAAAGCATGTGGCAACATATGTTGGAAGACCTCAAGAAAGCTGAGAAATTTATCTTTCTAGAGTACTATATTGTCGAAGAAGGTCTGATGTGGAATAGCATACTAGACATACTAGAGCAAAAGGCAGCTCAGGGTGTAGAGGTCAAGATGCTCTATGATGATATCGGCTGTATGGCGACTTTGCCTGGAGACTACACTATTCAGCTTCGTAGTCGAGGAATTGAAGCCCATAAATTTAACAAGGTGATTCCTCGTCTGACGGTGGCTTACAACAATCGGGACCATCGTAAAATCCTTGTCATAGATGGTCAGGTAGCTTATACAGGAGGCATTAACTTAGCCGATGAGTACATCAATCATGTAGAACGCTTTGGCTATTGGAAGGACAGTGGGATTCGCTTAGATGGCCCTGGTGTCAAGGCTCTAACCCGTCTCTTTTTGATGACTTGGTACATCAATCGTGGGGAAATCAGCGATTTTGACCAGTATCACTTGGAAAATCAGCCTTGTTCTGGCCAAGGACTCTGCATTCCTTACGGTAGTGGACCCAAGCCCATCTTCCGTACTCAGGTAGGGAAAAAAGTCTATCAAAGTTTGATTAATCAGGCTACTGATTCAGTCTATATTACAACGCCCTATTTAATTATTGACTATGACTTAACAGAGAGTATTAAAAATGCGGCCATGAGGGGTGTTGATGTCCGCATTGTGACACCTTTCATTCCAGATAAAAAATTAATCCAACTCATCACAAGAGGAGCCTATTCGGATTTGTTATCGGCAGGAGTAAGAATTTTTGAGTATAGTCCAGGCTTTATCCACAGTAAACAAATCTTAGTGGATAAGGACTTTGCTGCAGTTGGAACCATTAACTTAGATTACAGAAGTTTGCTTCACCACTATGAAAATGCAGTCTTGCTATATAAAACAGAATCAATCACAGAGATTCAAAAAGATTTTCAAGAGATTTTTTCAGCATCGCAAGAAATTTTCCCTCATACGATAAAAAATAGCTGGTATCAAAAATTGATTAAGGAAATTGCCCAGTTATTCGCCCCTATCTTATAAGAAATCTAGGACTGAGGACACAAACCAGTCCTATTTTTCTTGCCTTTTACGAATAAGAAGATATAGGAGGAACGATGCTGACTCAGAAAGAATTGGATTATATCATGACATTTAAACAGACGCATTTACACCGATTTCGGGAAATTGAAACCTTTGTGAAACTATGCAAAAAATCACTCAAACAGCCATCGCAAGCTGACAATTCTAGGTCTTTTTGATATACTAAGACAGATAAATTGAATAGGAGAAACGATATGGCTGTATATGGCAGAATCGAAGAAGTATCCGAAACGATACAGAGTAATGAAATAGAAAATAGATTGGATAGGAACCTTGATTCTCACGCGGAAAAAGAAGAGCGTGTAGCTTTCCCATTTTTCAGACTCATCATTGGAAGTACGATTGCAACGGTTTTTTCTGTGGTGCTTCCTTTACTCTTAGATATGGTAAGTCCCTCTCAGGCGCAGGATTTGTATATAGGATGGGCTTTGCATCAGGGAGGACAGTTATACAGTAGTTATTATGCTGGTCAAGGTCTTCTTTATTATTTACTACTTTACATTACCCAAGGAGGCATCCTTTTTGCCTTAGTAGAATGGCTAGCCCTCTTAGGAGGGGGGTATTTCCTTTTTTCTGCAACTGACTATCTGACAGGACAAAGGGATCAAGCTAAGCAACTTCTAACGATATTTTATATTTTGGTGTCTGGTTTTGGTTTTGGAGGAGGCTATGCTACGATTTTAGCTCTTCCATTCCTGTTTGCAGGCTTTTCTTTAGTAGCACGCTATCTGTCAAATCCTAATAATGACAAGGGATTTCTACGTCTGGGGATTTTATTGGCCCTATCATTTTTCATAGAGCCTCTTACAAGTCTTCTTTTTACTGCAGTAGTAACAATTGGTTTATTTGTCTTTAATGTTGGACATGGACGCTTTATACATGGAATTTATCAATTTTTTACGACAGCACTTGGTTTTTCTCTCCTATTTTATCCTTTAGGCTACTATGTCATCATTTCAGGAGGTTTTGGAGAGGCTTTAAGTAGATTTTTGTATCCATTTACCTCTATGATTACTTTTACTAATCCCCAGTTAGTAGAAAATACTTTATTCTATGGTCTATTAACCTTTGGATTAGGAGCTTTCATTCTTATTTTTCTCGGTTTGTTCCAATCTAAAGCATCTAGATTATATGTCATCTCAGTACCAGCTAGCTTTGTTTTCTTATTTGTACTAGCCTTGTTGCTTTTTTCTCAAGAACCTCTTCACGGTTCGCATTTGATTCTAATCCTTCCATTTTTACTCCTTCTTTTGATGACCAGTATTCGTGGAAAACATTCAGCTAGAGGAGCTCGTTGTCGGAGAAGAGAGGAAGTTCCAACTTTATGGAAAAAATTTATGAGGGGAAATCTCTACTTACCGATTCTAGTAGTGTTTTATCTAATTGCAGTTCCTTTTGTATCTCGTTTTGTCTTGCATCCAGCTTCATATAGTGAACAACATCAAGTAGTAGATAGAATAAGACAAGAGACGAGCGAGGGAGACCAAATCTATATCTGGGATTCCCATGTTCAGATCTATAAAGAAAGCCAGCGTTTGTCTGGATCCATATTCCCATCTCCTCTTCTCTACACGAATACAGAAGAAAATAAAACTAGTTTGATCAATGATTTGAAAGAAAATCAACCTAAGGTGATTGTGGTGAATGATAAGGTGGCGCTCTGGTCTGAAGTAGAAACACTTTTAAAAGAAAATTACCAACAATTAAAGACAGATTATTCAGAGTTTAAAGTTTATAAAACCAAATAATAAAATCAATATCTTGTGTATTTTTAAAAATTTTAGGATTTTTAACACAAGATATTGATTTTTCTTTTTAGAGTGGTATAATACTTTTTAGAAAGAACATTTTAGAAAAGAGCATGCATATGATTGCACTAGAAGAAAAAATTACAATTTTGCCAACTCTCTTCGTCGAGAAACGAGATGGGAGACGTGTTGTATTTGATGTGGACAAGATTGACAAGGCTCTCCACAAGGCGGCAGACAAGGTTATGGATGTGACACCCTTAGTCGAAAAACGCCTCAATGCTCTGACTGAGCGAATTGTCACAGAAATTCATAGTCGCTTTCCACAAGGGGTTAAGATTTATGAAATCCAAAATATTGTAGAACATGAACTCCTTGAAGCCAAAGAATATGCTCTGGCTGAGGAGTATATCACTTATCGGACACAAAGGGATTTTGAACGCTCAAAAGCGACAGATATTAACTTTAGTATCCATAAGCTTCTCAATAAAGATCAGGCGGTTGTTAACGAAAATGCCAATAAAGACAGCGATGTCTTTAACACCCAACGTGATTTAACAGCAGGAATTGTTGGGAAATCAATCGGATTGCAAATGCTTCCTAAGCACGTAGCCAATGCCCACCAAAAAGGGGATATCCACTATCATGACTTGGACTACAGTCCCTATACCCCTATGACCAACTGCTGTTTGATTGATTTTAAAGGGATGTTGGAAAATGGTTTTAAGATTGGAAATGCAGAGGTAGAGAGTCCCAAGTCTATCCAGACTGCGACAGCTCAGATTTCTCAAATCATCGCCAACGTTGCTTCTAGCCAGTATGGGGGGTGTTCAGCTGACCGTATCGATGAAGTCTTGGCACCGTACGCAGAGAAGAATTACCGAAAACACCTCAAAGATGCGGAAGAGTGGGTCTTGCCTGAAAAACGGGAAGATTACGCTTGGAAGAAAACCCAAAAAGACATCTACGATGCCATGCAATCTCTTGAGTATGAAATCAATACTCTCTTCACTTCAAATGGTCAAACACCTTTTACTTCACTAGGTTTTGGTCTAGGAACTAGTCGTTTTGAACGGGAAATTCAAAAAGCTATCTTGACCATTCGGATCAAGGGGCTTGGTTCAGAACACCGCACAGCCATCTTCCCAAAACTCATCTTTACGCTTAAAAAAGGCCTTAACTTGGAAGAAGGGACTCCAAACTATGACATAAAACAGTTGGCTCTCGAGTGTGCAACCAAACGGATGTATCCAGATGTCTTGTCCTATGATAAGATTATTGACTTGACAGGTTCCTTCAAGGTTCCTATGGGTTGTCGCTCTTTCCTCCAAGGATGGAAGGATGAGAATGGCATAGAAGTCAATTCAGGTCGGATGAATCTAGGTGTTGTGACGGTTAATCTGCCTCGTATCGCCCTCGAATCTGAAGGTGATATGAATAAGTTCTGGGAAATCTTCAACGAGCGTATGAATATCGCAGAAGATGCTCTGGTTTACCGTGTCGAACGGACCAAGGAAGCGACACCAGCAAATGCTCCTATCCTTTATCAATACGGTGCTTTTGGCCATCGTCTAGGTAAAGAAGAAAGCGTTGACCAGCTCTTTAAGAATCGTCGTGCTACAGTTTCGCTAGGCTATATCGGTTTGTATGAAGTAGCGACTGTTTTCTTTGGTAACAGCTGGGAAAGCAATCCAGATGCTAAGGAATTCACGCTGGATATCATTCGTGATATGAAACGCCGTGTAGAAGAGTGGTCAGACCAATATGGTTACCATTTCTCTATCTACTCAACACCGTCTGAAAGTCTGACAGACCGTTTCTGCCGACTAGATACAGAGAAGTTTGGCTCTATTCCTGATATCACAGACAAGGAATACTACACCAATTCTTTCCATTATGATGTTCGTAAAAATCCAACACCGTTTGAAAAATTAGACTTTGAGAAAGTCTATCCAGAAGCAGGTGCGTCAGGTGGTTTCATCCATTATTGTGAGTATCCAGTCCTTCAGCAAAATCCAAAGGCCTTGGAAGCTGTCTGGGACTATGCCTATGACCGTGTCGGCTATCTAGGGACCAATACACCAATTGACCGTTGCTACAAGTGTGACTTTGAAGGGGATTTTGAACCAACTGAGAGAGGATTTGCTTGTCCAAACTGTGGCAATAGCGACCCTAAAACGGTGGATGTGGTCAAACGAACTTGTGGCTATCTAGGTAATCCTCAAGCAAGACCTATGGTCAACGGCCGTCACAAGGAAATCGCAGCGCGTGTCAAACACATGAATGGTTCAACGATTAAAATAGCTGGCCATCAAGTAACAAATTAGAGAGAAATGAAATGGGAAAATATCAATTAGATGATAAGGGGCGTGCACAAGTGACCCGTTATCACGAGAAACACTCTAAAGGTGGAGCTGGTAAAAAAGAACGTTTGCTTAGCCTCAGAGAACAATTTTTAAACAAGAATAAGAAAAAATAAAAGTGAGAGTCAGTTCTCGCTTTTCTCATAGTGGGAGGTAAGGATGGAACTACGTAGACCAAGATTAGCAGATAAAGAAACAGTTTTAGAGATGATGGCAGAGTTTGAAAAGAGCCAATCAGCCCATGATGGAGGATTTTGGGATACAGAGAACTTTGTGTATGAAGAGTGGTTGGAAACAAATATGCAAAAAGAGATGGGAATAAACTTGCCTGAAAATCGTGTTCCTTCTATTCAATTTGTATCATTTGATGATGTAGGTCGTGCTCTAGGATTTTTGAATCTGCGATTGAGACTGAATGAGGGTTTACTGAATTATGCTGGCCACATTGGCTACTCCATCCGACCGTCTGAAAGAGGCAAAGGTTATGCTAAAGAAACTCTCCGTCAGGGCTTGCAAGTTGCTAAAGAAAAGAACATCAAGAAGGCTCTTGTGACCTGTAGCGTGAATAATCCTGCTAGTAGAGCAGTCATTCTAGCAAATGGAGGTCTCATTGAGGATGTTCGTGATGGTGTGGAGCGTTATTGGATAGAGGTAGTGAATGAATAATCCAAAACCACAAGAATGGAAAAGCGAGGAACTCAGTCAAGGACGTATCATCGACTACAAGGCCTTTAACTTTGTTGATGGCGAAGGCGTGCGTAACTCTCTCTATGTATCAGGTTGCATGTTTCACTGCGAGGGATGTTATAATGTTGCGACTTGGTCTTTCAATGCTGGCATTCCCTATACCGCAGAATTAGAAGAACAGATCATGGCAGACCTTGCCCAACCCTATGTTCAAGGATTGACCTTGCTGGGAGGGGAGCCCTTTCTCAATACGGGTATTCTCTTGCCTCTTGTTAAGCGCATTCGAAAGGAATTGCCAGACAAAGACATCTGGTCCTGGACGGGCTACACTTGGGAAGAAATGATGCTGGAGACACCAGATAAACTGGAACTCTTATCACTGATTGACATTCTTGTCGATGGACGGTATGATCGAACTAAGAGGAATCTCATGCTTCAGTTTCGAGGTTCGTCCAATCAACGAATTATCGATGTACAAAAATCCCTCAAAAGTGGGCAAGTAGTGATTTGGGACAAACTCAATGATGGAAAAGAAAGCTATGAACAGGTGAAGAGAGACTAACTTTCTTCTATGAAAATAGTTAAATAAATGACCTATCAAAAAAGAAAACAGTTTCATTGTAAAAAAACGAAAAAACAGCAACAAATCCCTTGCAATCGCAGGGGCTTTGTGTTATTCTATTATGGTGCTGTAAATTACAGCCTTAGCTTTGATGCAAGAGGTTGCGACACGCTCGGTTGCATTGCCACGCAACACCGCGTCGGTTTTCTTGTGGAGCTAGCCTATTATCTTAAATAGACGAAAAGGAGAAAAAGATGGCAAACAAAAAAATCCGTATCCGTTTGAAAGCTTACGAACACCGTACGCTTGACACAGCGGCTGCAAAAATCGTAGAATCAGCTACTCGTACAGGTGCACAAGTTGCGGGTCCAATCCCACTTCCAACTGAACGTAGCCTCTACACAATCATTCGTGCGACTCACAAATATAAAGACTCTCGCGAACAATTTGAAATGCGTACACACAAACGTTTGATCGATATCGTTAACCCAACTCAAAAAACAGTTGATGCCTTGATGAAATTGGATCTTCCAAGTGGTGTAAACGTAGAAATCAAACTTTAATCTA
>CAUTXU010000028.1:0-14637 GCA_963542415.1 uncultured Streptococcus sp. | reverse complement strand
TGACACAGAAACTAAGGCAAGTGCAGCTTACTACAATGCCGAAGCAAGTAAGAAAGACGCGTATGACAATGCGGTAACAGCAGGTAAAGTCGTACTAGCCAAAGATAATGCGACACAAACGGAAGTCAACAACGCATTATCAGCAATTACCACAGCTAAGAATGCATTAGGAGGAAACGCGACAAACAAAGACGCGCTCCAAACCGCGACAAGCACAGGTGACACAGAAACTAAGGCAAGTGCAGCTTACTACAATGCCGAAGCAAGTAAGAAAACAGCGTATGACAATGCAGTAGCAGCAGGTAAAGTCGTACTAGCTAAAGATAATGCGACACAAACAGAAGTAAATGATGCCGTAAGTGCGATTACTAACGCTAAGAATGCATTAGGAGGAAACGCGACAAACAAAGACGCGCTCCAAACCGCGACAAGCACAGGTGATACAGAAACTAAGGCAAGTGCAGCTTACTACAATGCCGAAGCAAGTAAGAAAGACGCGTATGACAATGCGGTAACAGCAGGTAAAGTCGTACTAGCTAAAGATAATGCGACACAAACGGAAGTCAACAACGCATTATCAGCAATTAGCACAGCTAAGGAGAAGTTAGATGGGGCGCCATTCCCTACAGAAATAGAAAAATCAAACGCCATTGCAGAAGTGAAAAAAGCTTTAGATACTAAGATTAAATCTATAGAATCAAGTAAAGAATTTACAGATAACGATAAAGGCATCCTTAAAGACAAAGCTGAAAAAGCAGCGATGGCTGCTATTGTAAGAATAAAAACAGCAACAACAAATGCAGCTGTAGAAACAGCAAAAATTGAAGGAATAGAAAGAATTAACTCTATAGAGGCGAATTTACCTGCTACACTTGATTTTCCGGAATTTACAGGAGAGGTGAATGGTGAAATTGTAGAACCAACTGATACACTTAAAGAAGAACAAGGTGGAGAAAACAAACCTCAACCAGCATCAGTAGTGCCATCTGATGATACAACACGTGAGCCTGAAGTAGTCACTTCAAATTCTCAACCAGTTTCATCAGAGAATAATGTACCGGAACAAAATGATTCTAAAAGTCATGCCGCATTACCAAATACGGGTACCAAAGAAGATCGTGCTACCGGTTCATTAGGAGTTCTATCTCTTCTTGGAGCATTTGGTTTACTATTTGCTAAAAAGAAGAAAGATGATGAAGAGGAAGCATAAGTAGAAAATCTCATTTAATCTCTAGATTAGGAACTATCAGCGAGTTCTCTAATCTGGAGATTTTTTTCAATATGCTTCGTTATTGGGCAGTTACGATAATACTTTATAGTTGTTTGGTTTAAAAAAAGCATGCTATGATAAAGCTATGGCATATAGTACAGATTTTAAACAAGGAGCATTATATTAGATCCAAGAGGGGCACAGGCATGGCGAGTCTTTCGCAGAGTCTGTCATTCGTGAAATCTATGAAGAAACAGGATTGACTATCCAAAATCCTCAACTTGTCGGCATTAAAAATTGGCCACTAGATACAGGTGGGCGCTATATTGTCGTTTGTTATAAGGCGACTGAGTTCTCTGGTACCCTTCGCTCTTCAGATGAAGGAGAAGTTTCTTGGGTGCAAAAAGACCAGATTCCAAACTTGGATCTGGCCTATGATATGTTACCCTTGATGGAAATGATGGAAGCTCCGGACAAATCTGAATTTTTTTACCCTCGCCGTACAGAAGACGATTTGGAAAAGAAAATTTTCTAGTCTTTTACTAAATAACCGAGCTTATCCAAGGCCTCCTCGATATAGTGGAGGTCTTGTTGTGTTTCAGCTTCGACTAGGTGGTAATGGATGCCATCTGTCAATTCAGACAGAGGTCTAAAGTCAGAATGCTCGACTTGTTCTAGAAAATGTTGCACATCTCTGCGACAAGACAGTTTCAGCAAGGTTTCAATTTCTCCATAAACGGGATGGTCAATCAAGGTGTTTTGAACACGTCCACCATTATCTACGATAGCGAGGAGTTCTTGACCGATTTCTTCAACTTCATGTTTCACTTTAAAAAGTTTATGAACATAAGGGTTAGTATCAATTTGCTTATAGACGTAGCCACGATTGGTGGACAGGATAGGAGCGCCATCGGCTCTCAAAATTGCAATATCCTGTACAATGACCTGACGCGTGACATGAAAGTGTTCAGCCAAACTTTGACCATTGAGGGCTTTAGGAGCTTCTTTCAAGACTTGGAGCAGGGCTTGTTTGCGATCTTTTGTCATAGTTTTTCCTCTTAACGGCGTTTTCGAAGCACTTTATAGACAGCTAGTGCTAATGTATAGTCTACCATACTATGGATAATTGTGCCAAATCCAACTAGTACAAATAGAACATAAAACATATTTTCTACATTGGTACCAGAAGTTGCGTAAAAAAGGACACAGGCTAATACTTCAGCAAGGGCATGAACGACAGCTAAAACAAAGTTGAAAATCCAGGAAGATTTTGGTTTATCTAGGGTATCGGGGAATTTTTGTAGGTAAAGAGCTCCTAGAGTACCAAAAAAGATATGGGAAAAAGCTCGAAAAACGATAACCATGGGATAGCCAGCCATCAAAAATCCAAAACTAGAGGCTAGGATGACAAAAACTGCCATCAAGGGCGACAAGAACATGGCGATAAAAATAGCGATGTGGCTCCCCAAAGTGTAAGAAGCAGGAGGAATGACAATCTTAAAGGGCATAACAATTGGAATCAAAATCGCAATAGCCGTTAAGAGGGCTGTCATTGTCATAAATTGTGTCTTTTTCCGTGTGTTCATAAGAATCTCCGTTTTAACTGTATATACACTAGTATAGTACTATAAAGAAGACAATAAAGCAAGGATTTACTTGGGTTTATAGGTCATTTTTTAGTTGAAAGTTAGTAAAGAGTTCACTAAAAAGAAACTGTATAGAGCGAAATCTCCACCTTCAAGTATGAAAGTGGAGATTGTTTTTATTTTTTCAAAGTCTGTAGTCTTGGAACAATGGCTAAGGTTAGAACTGCGGAAATGACTAATTCGGCAATCGAATTTGTTGAGATAACAGTTGCTAGGAGTTTTTGGATATTACCATCAAAAACATTTCCAAAAAGGTAGAAAATTCCACCAAGTACAAAGACTGTGTTGGTCAGTGAACCAAGGGCACCAGCTAGAATCAGACCAGTCTTGTTTTTCATCAGTTTATAGACTAGATAAGGAGTTAAACCAATCAAAATACGTGGGACGATGGCAATGATAGCTGAGTAGATGTTTCCGTTTGGTACAAAAGGAGAGAAGAGGTAGCTTGTCGGTAGAATCGTAATTGTGTTAACGGTCAAGCTAAGTAGTCCCATTAAAAATCCAAGTGTAACCCCAACTCGTGGACCGTAAATAATGCTGGCAATAATGACAGGAATATGAACGATGGTCGGTTTGATTGGGAATGGAAAAAGGTTAAAGATAAGTGAGCTCAGAAAGTGTATCACGAGCATGGTTGCAAAAAAGATAGCAATGGGTGCAATATTAGAGCGTTTTTTCATCGAGAGTTTCCTTTATTCTTTCTAAAATAATTGTGAGGTCGGCTAAAGCTCCTCGTCCATGGTCTCCACAAGCTAGTAGGGATTCCTTAGGAGCAATCAGCTGATAGCCGTAGGTTTCTAATGTTTTCAGATTAGCCTGAGTTGCTGGATGGTCATACATTTTTGTATTCATAGCTGGTGCGATGAGTTTTGGAATATGACTTGGCAAGGCTAGAGCCGTACTGGTCACCATGTTGTCCGCAAAGCCGTGGGCTAGTTTTGCAATAGTGTTAGCAGTTGCAGGGGCCACGATAAATAAATCTGCTTTTTTTCCAAGTTCGATATGATTGACTTGATCAGGATAGGGTTCCTTCATGACATCTAAGTGGACGTAATTCTGTGAGAGTACCTGTAGTGTCAAAGGTTGGATAAACTCTGTAGCAGCCTGAGTCATTAAGACAGTGACTTGATGACCTTGTTTTTTTAGAGAACTGACTAAATCTGCCGACTTGTAAGAGGCGATTGAGCCCGTTACAGCCAAGAGAATATGTGCCATAGCTTTCCTTTCTATGAATGATAGGCTTGAATTTTTTCAAGGAGGAGTTCTGCAATTTCTTCTTTAGTCTGGACTGTTTGAAGCTGATCTTTCTCAACAAAGATTGCTCGATGTTGATTTGCTGAAATTTGAGTCAGGTCATTTGCGATAATCAAGTCTGCTTTGTTCTTGATAAGACTTTTTCTAGCAATGTCAACCAGATGGTCTTCGGAAACATCAACCAGCAGTTTGAAACCAATCAGATGAATAGCAGGATTCCATTCCTTGACTAGAGAGATGATTTTGGGTGTTTTTTTCAGGAACAAAACCTGAACCTCATCAGTTGAAGAAATCTTAGCTTGATGATTCTGCTTGCTTAAAAATTCTTCTAGATTGGAGCTAGCCTGAACCTCCTCAAGCCCTGTCATATAAACAGGAGTGTAGTCAGACACCGCCATTGAGTGAATCAAAACCTGATAGTCCTTAACACGTTCTTGCATTTCAAGAAGAAGGTCGTTTGTATTGTTAATTTCTCGAATGCTTAGGTTAGGATGGGCTTCTGGCTTCACAGCTCGTTTTGTTGTTATCAAACAAACTTCATGCCCTGCAGCAAGCAAGGTTTCTGTGATGATTTTCCCCAAGCGACCTGTAGAATGGTTAGTGATAGAGCGGACGCTATCGATAGCTTCACTGGTACCGCCCGATGTAACTAAAATTTTCATAGCACTATTGTACACAAAAATAAACGGTAAGTAAAATGAAAGCGATAAATTTTTGGTAAAAACGAAGATTTACTATAGTTTCAAACTATAAAGCCATATAAAATTTAAGAAAGGACTCTAAAAACCTTAAAAACAGGGATATTTACGAACGTTTAGAGAGTTTTAGGATGTTAAAAATCTTGTTTTGTGTTATAATGAATTATCACATTAGAGGTTATAGGAGTTTTGAATGAAAACAGATATTGAAATCGCACAGAGTATTGAGTTAAAACCAATCGTTGATGTTGTAGAGAAACTTGGTATTTCTTACGATGATTTGGAGTTGTATGGAAAGTACAAGGCTAAGCTCAGCTTTGATAAAATTCGTGCAGTTGAGAGCAATCCAGTTGGGAAATTGATTTTGGTTACTGCCATCAACCCAACACCTGCAGGTGAAGGAAAATCAACCATTACCATTGGTCTTGCGGATGCCTTGAACAAGATTGGCAAGAAAACCATGATTGCTATCCGCGAACCATCTCTTGGTCCAGTAATGGGGATTAAGGGTGGTGCTGCTGGTGGTGGTTACGCCCAAGTCCTGCCAATGGAAGACATCAACCTCCACTTTACTGGAGACATGCATGCCATTACAACTGCTAACAACGCTCTTTCTGCCTTGATTGATAACCACTTGCACCAAGGAAATGAGCTAGGAATTGACCAACGTCGTATCCTCTGGAAACGTGTAGTGGACTTGAACGACCGCGCCCTTCGTCATGTGACCGTTGGACTTGGTGGTCCTCTAAATAGTGTTCCTCGTGAGGATGGCTTTGATATTACAGTTGCTTCCGAAATCATGGCAATTCTTTGTTTGGCAACAGACATCGAGGACTTGAAACGCCGTTTGGCTAATATCGTTATCGGATATCGCTATGACCGTACCCCTGTTTCTGTAGGTGATTTGCAGGTTGAGGGTGCTTTAGCATTGATTTTAAAGGATGCTATTAAGCCAAACTTGGTTCAAACAATTTACGGTACACCTGCCTTTGTACACGGTGGTCCATTTGCTAATATTGCTCATGGATGTAACTCTGTCTTGGCAACGACAACAGCCCTTCACTTGGCTGATTACACAGTTACTGAAGCTGGTTTTGGTGCAGACCTTGGTGCTGAGAAATTCCTTGATATTAAGACACCAAACTTGCCAACTTCTCCAGATGCAGTAGTCATTGTCGCAACCCTTCGTGCCCTTAAGATGAATGGTGGCGTGGCTAAAGATGCTCTGACAGAGGAAAATGTGGAGGCGGTTCGTGCAGGTTTTGCTAACTTGAAACGCCACGTAGAAAATATTCGTAAGTTTGGTATTCCAGCAGTAGTAGCTATCAACGAATTTGTTTCTGATACAGAAGCTGAAATCGCAGTCTTGAAAGAACTCTGTGCCTCAATCGATGTTCCAGTTGAGTTGGCTAGTGTCTGGGCTGATGGTGCAGAAGGTGGAGTAGCTCTTGCTGAAACGGTTGTTAAGACTATCGCTGAAAATCCTGCTAACTACAAACGTTTGTATGATAATGACCTTTCTGTCCAAGAAAAGATTGAAAAGATTGTTACTGAAATCTACCGTGGTAGCAAAGTAAACTTTGAGAAGAAAGCTCAAACACAAATCGCTCAAATCGTTCAAAACGGTTGGGACAAATTGCCAATCTGTATGGCTAAGACCCAGTATAGCTTCTCAGATAATCCAAATGCACTTGGAGCACCTGAAAACTTTGAAATTACCATTCGTGAATTGGTACCAAAATTAGGTGCAGGCTTCATCGTTGCCTTAACTGGCGATGTCATGACAATGCCAGGCCTTCCAAAACGACCAGCTGCTCTCAACATGGATGTTGAAAGCGATGGAACAGTATTAGGTTTGTTCTAATAGTTTAATTGAATTCAAATGAGTTTGGAAATACTATCCAAGCTCATTTTTTATCTAGATATAAGAAGTTGCCTTCTACACGTAACCAGTCTAGGTAAAGATATTTTCCCTGATTTCTGATATAATAGAAATATTGACTTCAAGAGTAAGGAAGAGAAGATGAACGCATTATTAAATGGAATGAATGACCGTCAGGCTGAGGCGGTGCAAACGACAGAAGGTCCCTTGTTAATCATGGCGGGGGCTGGTTCTGGAAAGACCCGAGTTTTGACCCACCGTATCGCTTATTTGATTGATGAAAAGCTGGTCAATCCTTGGAATATCTTGGCCATTACCTTTACTAACAAGGCTGCGCGTGAGATGAAGGAACGTGCTTACGGACTCAATCCAGCTACTCAGGACTGTTTGATTGCGACTTTTCACTCCATGTGTGTTCGTATTCTACGTCGTGATGCGGACCATATTGGCTACAACCGCAATTTCACTATTGTAGATCCTGGTGAACAGCGAACTCTCATGAAACGGATTCTCAAGCAGTTGAACTTGGATCCGAAAAAATGGAATGAACGAAGCATCTTAGGGACTATTTCCAATGCCAAGAATGACTTGATTGATGATGTAGCTTATGCTGCCCAAGCAGGTGATATGTATACACAAATCGTGGCTCAGTGTTATACAGCCTATCAGAAAGAGCTTCGTCAGTCGGAGTCAGTTGACTTTGATGATTTGATTATGCTAACCTTGCGTCTCTTTGATCAAAATCCTGATGTTTTGACCTACTACCAGCAGAAGTTTCAATACATCCATGTTGATGAGTACCAAGATACCAACCACGCTCAGTACCAATTGGTCAAACTCTTGGCTTCCCGTTTTAAAAATATTTGTGTGGTTGGGGATGCGGACCAGTCTATCTACGGCTGGCGTGGTGCTGATATGCAGAATATCTTGGATTTTGAAAAGGATTATCCTCAAGCCAAGGTTGTTTTGTTGGAGGAGAATTACCGTTCCACTAAAACCATTCTTCAAGCGGCCAACGAGGTCATTAAAAACAATAAAAACCGCCGTCCTAAGAATCTCTGGACTCAAAATGCTGATGGGGAACAAATCGTTTACTATCGTGCCGATGATGAGCTGGATGAGGCTGTATTTGTAGCCAGAACTATCGATGAACTTAGTCGCAGTCAAAACTTCCTTCACAAGGATTTTGCAGTTCTTTATCGTACTAATGCGCAGTCCCGTACTATTGAGGAAGCCTTGCTCAAGTCAAATATCCCTTATACCATGGTTGGCGGAACCAAGTTCTACAGCCGTAAGGAAATCCGCGATATTATCGCTTACCTTAACCTCATTGCTAATTTGAGTGACAATATCAGTTTTGAGCGTATTATCAACGAGCCTAAACGTGGAATTGGGCCAGGTACAGTTGAGAAAATCCGTGATTTTGCAAATTTGCAAAATATGTCTATGCTGGATGCTTCAGCCAATATCATGTTGTCTGGTATCAAGGGTAAAGCAGCCCAGTCTATCTGGGATTTTGCCAATATGATTCTGGATTTGCGAGAGCAACTGGACCACTTAAGTATTACTGAGTTGGTTGAGTCGGTACTAGAAAAAACAGGTTATGTCGATATTCTTAATGCCCAAGCGACTCTAGAAAGTAAGGCTCGGGTTGAAAATATCGAAGAGTTCCTTTCTGTGACGAAAAATTTTGACGACACCTCTGATGTGCCAGAAGAGGAAACTGGTTTGGACAAGCTGAGTCGTTTCTTAAATGACTTAGCCTTGATTGCGGATACAGATTCAGGTAGTCAGGAGACATCAGAAGTGACCTTGATGACCCTGCATGCTGCCAAAGGTCTCGAGTTTCCAGTTGTCTTTTTGATTGGGATGGAAGAAAATGTCTTCCCGCTTAGTCGTGCAGCTGAGGATCTAGATGAATTAGAAGAAGAACGCCGTCTGGCCTATGTAGGAATTACGCGTGCAGAGAAAATTCTCTATCTGACCAATGCCAACTCGCGCCTGCTTTTCGGTCGTACCAACTACAACCGTCCGACTCGTTTTATTAACGAAATCAGTTCAGACTTACTTGAGTATCAAGGTCTGGCTCGTCCATCAAATACAAGCTTTAAGGCATCATATAGCAGTGGTGGTCTCGCCTTCGGTCAAGGTATGAGTCTGGCTCAAGCTCTTCAAGACCGTAAACGCAGTGCTGCCCCAAAATCTATCCAGTCAAGCGGTCTCCCATTTGGTCAATTTACAGCTGGCGCAAAATCAGCCTCTAGCGAGGCAAATTGGTCCATTGGAGATATTGCCCTCCACAAGAAGTGGGGAGAGGGAACTGTTCTGGAAGTTTCAGGTAGCGGTGCTACACAGGAATTGAAAATCAATTTCCCAGAAGTTGGTTTGAAAAAACTTTTGGCCAGTGTGGCCCCAATTGAGAAAAAAATCTAATTTTTCATCCTTCTCACGAATAATAAAGTGAGGAGGATTTTTATGTACAGTATTTCATTCCAAGAAGATTCACTATTGCCAAGAGAAAGACTAGCAAAGGAAGGAGTGGAAGCGCTCAGTAATCAAGAGTTACTAGCTATTTTACTCAGGACAGGAACACGTCAAGCTAGCGTTTTTGAAATTGCCCAGAAAGTCTTGAACAACCTTTCAAGCCTAACGGATTTGAAAAAAATGACCCTGCAGGAATTGCAGAGTCTATCTGGTATCGGTCGTGTTAAAGCTATAGAGTTACAAGCTATGATTGAACTGGGCCATCGTATTCACAAACACGAAACCCTTGAGATGGAAAGTATTCTCAGTAGTAAAAAGCTGGCCAAGAAGATGCAACAGGAATTGGGGGACAAAAAACAAGAGCACCTGGTGGCGCTCTATCTCAATACTCAAAATCAAATCATTCATCAACAGACCATTTTTATAGGCTCAGCTACTCGCAGTATTGCTGAACCGCGAGAGATTCTTCACTATGCCATCAAGCATATGGCGACCTCTCTGATCTTGGTTCACAATCATCCTTCAGGAGCGGTAGCGCCTAGCCGAAATGATGATCAAGTCACTAAACTTGTAAAAGAAGCCTGCGACCTGATGGGAATTGTCCTCTTGGACCATTTGATTGTCTCTCACTCCAGTTACTTTAGTTATCGTGAAAAGACAGATTTAATTTAAAGTTTATTAACGACATAGTCAAAGAGATTTTTATCTTTGGGACGATTTTCAAAAAGAAATTCTGGATGCCATTGGACACCGAGGAAGGCAATATCATCCGTACTTATGACAGCTTCAATGATACCATCCTTTGGATCATGAGCTGCAATCTTTAAGTTAGGTGCTAAATCCTTAATACTCTGGTGGTGGAAGGAGTTGATATGGGAGATTTCTCCATAGATTTCTCGAAGAACAGTATCAGGTTCTGTTACCAAGCGTTGAGTTGTGTACTCAGCAGAACAATCCTGCCAATGGTCTTCGATATCTTGGTACAAAGTTCCACCCATGGCAACGTTAAAGAGTTGAGTCCCACGACAGACGGAGAAAATTGGCTTTTTCTGTTTAATAGCTTCCTTGATGAGGGCCAGTTCGAAGATATCTCTTTGAAGGTGGTAGTCATCGCTATCAATGGTTTTTGGTTCACCATAGAATTTTGGATCAACATTTTGCCCACCTGTCAAGATGAGCTTGTCAATCAAACTAATATAGTGGATAGCCATTTCTTGATCACCAATCGGTAGGATGATGGGAATCCCTCCAGCGTCTTTAACGCCTTCAACAAAGCCTTTTGCTACGTAGCTCATCATGATGTCATCATCTGGATGAGTTTTTTCGTTTCCTGTAATCCCAATAACTGGTTTTTTCATAAAATGATTTTCGCTTTCTAATCCTCTTTTCGCATGAAGTAGAGGAGGGTTTGGAGTTCACTTGTCAAATCGACATACTGAACGACCACGTCTTTTGGTAAATGCAGATGGACTGGTGAAAAACTGAGAATTCCTTTCACGCCAGCATCCACCAAGAGATTGGCAACCTCTTGTGACTTGACGCTGGGAACGGTCAGGATAGCAGTTTTGACATCGGCATTCTTGATTTTATCCTTGATTTGAGAAATCCCGTAAATGGGAATACCATCAGGAGTTTGTGTACCGACTTCAGGGTGGTCATCTAGGTCAAAGGCCATGATAATCTTCATCTTGTTACGCTCATGGAAGCGGTAGTGGAGAAGGGCATGGCCCATATTTCCAATACCCACCAGCATGACATTAGTGATGGAGTTATCATTAAGCAAATCGGCAAAAAACGTCATCAGTTTTTTGACATCATAGCCAAAACCACGACGACCTAGTTCACCAAAATAGGAAAAATCACGACGTACGGTCGCTGAATCAATACCGATAGCCTCTGCAATTTGCTTAGAGTTGGCACGTTCAATCTTTTCTGCATGAAATCTCTTAAAAATTCGATAGTAGAGAGAGAGTCTTTTCGCTGTAGCTTTTGGAATAGCAGACTGTTTATCTTTCACAAAATCACAACCTTTCTATTCTTCTATTTTATAGAAACATTGTGAAAAAATCAACAAAAATAAGAAAAAACTAAGAAAAATCTTAGTTTTGATGTAAAAAATCTGCATGTGATAGAAAACGGTAGAGGTCTCCGACCAGTCCTTGGTAAACTTCCTGCCCCTTAAAAGTCAGAGAAGTCACATAAAGTGTATCTGGTAGGGTCACACATCCTGACAAAGCCAGCATGAGAGCTTCATAATCTTCATACTTGAGTGTACGCTCTACTTGGTAGCTATCCTTATAGGTCAGTTCAAACATTTTGGCTCTATCTTTCTGATTTTGTAAAGACACCACGTTCTACCAAGCTATCCATGAGGAAGTAGAATTTTTCCTGATGAATGTGGTGGTCTTCTGATTTGAAAATATCAACTAGACGTAGCCCAAACTTGTCAGTGATATTGATTTTAGCACCTGTAAGTTCCTTGTTAATGATGATTTTGAGTTGGAAGCCTTCACCGCTGTTTGGCACTTTTTCCAAAAGGCGAGTCAGTTCATAGTTACCAACCTTAGTCTCAAAAAAGGTGTTGTCCTTGAGGGTGAATTTTTTAACAGAAGGGCTAAGAGTGTAGTCGTAACGACAATTTTTTAACTGAATGGTTTTTTCAAATGCCATATGGCTAACCTCCGATAATTTCTTTTAAGGTTTTTGCGAGGGTTTGTAGGTCTTCAACAGTATTTTCTGGCGACAAACTGATGCGAACGGATTCCTTCAAGCGTTCTGAATTTGCCCCGTACATAGCTTCAAGAACATGGCTGGATTGGACAATGCCTGCCGTACAGGCTGAGCCAGTAGAGATAGAAATTCCAGACAAATCTAGCCGAAGAAGTAAGAGGTCGTTTTTTTGACCAGGAAATCCAATATTGAGAACATAAGGGAGATGGTGTTGTCCTCTATTCAAGTAATACTGAATTCCCTCTAGCTCTGCAAGAAAGGAAGTTTCTAGATTTTGTACATGTTGAAAATGTTCTTCTTGCTTTTCTAAATTTTCTTTTAGGGCTGCAACCATGCCTACGATGGCAGCTAGATTTTCAGTTCCTGCTCGTTTTTTCTGTTCTTGGTCTCCGCCATGAAGATAGGAATCAAAGTCCATGCTTGATGCGTAGAGAAAGCCGATTCCCTTAGGACCATGGAACTTGTGGGCTGAAGCAGTGAGAAAATCAATGCCCAATTCTTCTGGATGAATAGGGATTTTTCCAATAGCCTGAACTGCATCGACATGATAGGCAGCAGGGTGTTGCTTAAGTATTTGGCCAATTTCAGCAATGGGCAGTAGGTTTCCTGTCTCATTATTGGCAAACATGGTAGAAACCAAAATCGTATCATCACGTAAAGCCTTTTGAATTTGCTGGGCGGTGATTTCTTGATTTTCTGGCTGGATAATGGTTACTTCAAAACCAAAGTGTTGAACCAAGTAATCAATGGTTTCAAGGACAGCATGGTGCTCGATGGCAGTTGTGATGATATGTTTTCCTTGTTCTTGGTGACGAAGGCAGTAGCCAATGATGGCAGTATTGTTGCCTTCAGTCCCACCAGAAGTGAAAAAGATATGTTGAGGTTTTGTCCCCAGTAACTGAGCTAGTTCCTGACGGGCTTCTCGCAAGAGTTTGCCAGCTTGACGACCATGCCCATGAATACTAGAAGGATTTCCGTAGGTTTCTTGCATAACCTTGGTCATAGCTGAAATAGCAACTGCTGACATGGGAGTCGTTGCAGCATTGTCCAAATAAATCAAAGAATCACCTTATTTCTTTTTGTTGTAGGCAAAGAGTGGGCTGACTGGTTTTCTTTCGTGGATACGGACGATGGCATCACCAATTAACTCACTAGCAGTGATGTAGCATACGTTTTTAGGAGTTTTTTCTTTTGTTGCTACTGAATCAGTCACAAGAATTTCTTTAATATTAGTATTGTCAAGAAGTTCAGCAGCTCCTTCGACAAAGAGACCGTGACTAGAAACAGCATAAATTTCTGTAGCCCCTTCACGTTCAACGATTTTAGCAGCTTCAGAGAAGGTACGTCCTGTATTTAAAATGTCATCAATCAAGATGGCTTTTTTACCTTCAACATCACCGATGATATAGCCTTCGTTGCGAGTTGCATCGTCTTGAGGGTAGTCGATAATGGCGATAGGAGCATCAAGATATTCAGCCAAGCTACGAGCACGTTTCACCCCTGAATTTTTAGGGCTAACGACAACAACATCTGAACCTCTTAATCCTTTATCACAGTAGTGTTTAGCAAAGAGAGGAACGGTGTAAAGATTATCTACAGGAATATCAAAGAAACCTTGTACTTGAACTGCGTGTAAGTCGAGGGTAAGGACACGATCTACACCAGCTTTAACCAGCATGTTAGCAACTAGTTTAGCTGTTAGTGGTTCTCTAGATGATGCAATTCTATCTTGGCGTGCATAGCCAAAATACGGAAGTACAACGTTGATACTGTGGGCGCTTGCACGCACACAAGCATCAACCATGATTAACAATTCCATTAGGTGGTTGTTAACAGGGAAACTTGTAGATTGGATGATGTAAACATCGTAACCACGGACACTCTCTTCGATATTAACTTGTATCTCTCCATCAGAAAATTGACGTGATGACAGTTTTCCAAGTGGAATACCGACAGCATCCGCAATTTTTTGTGCAATCTCTTGGTTAGAGTTGAGTGCGAAAAGTTTCATGTTTTTTCTATCTGACATTATAGACCGTCCTCTGTAAACTTTATAAATCCTAGTTATATCTGCCTTACATATATGAACTAGGATGTGTGTATTTTTATCTTTTCTATTTTACCAAAAAATGGAGATTATTTCAGCTATTTTTCATGCTTTTGACAAATCGAACCAATTTTGAAGGGGCTTTTTGATAGGAAATCTGATTTTCCTCTAAAAATTGTTTGAATTCTTGTTTGCCTTGCTCGTGATTTTCAACTTCGAGCTCTAATTCGTAATCTGTCATATCAAAGTATTGACTCTCATCAAGTGCCATGAGACCAATATCTGTCTTCATTTCATAGCGAAGCGTTGTGAGACAACCAAGGACCTGCCATTTTTTACTTTGGATACCATGTTTTGCTAATTCATCCAGCACAAGCCCTTGAGGAAGCTCTTCCTTAGCCAGAAAATCTTCAGCATCTTTTAATTGCAATTTTTGGTTGTACTCCATGTTTCCAACACTTTGTGGGACTTTGAGTGTCAATTCTGCCCAGTCTTCAAAGGTTCGAATGCGCATAGCGACTTTCTTTTCTCGTAGTTCAAAATCAGGAGTGTCGATGTAGTAATTTTTTTGAAGAACAGGAGTGACACCAGTGAACTGCTCTTTTAGACGATCATATTCATCTTTTTTCAGTAGTGTTTTCAATTCAATTTCTAAATGTTTCATTTTTCTTACCTTTTCTTTATCG
>CAUTXU010000027.1:0-15250 GCA_963542415.1 uncultured Streptococcus sp. | reverse complement strand
CGAACGGCACGTACGGTGGTGTGAGAGGGGCTAGAGATTATCCCCTACTCGATTGATTTCTTAGTTTTATATATTATACTTTTCTCAGGAGAAAGCTAGATGTACAGACGTTTGAGAGATTTGAGGGAAGATCACGATTTGACCCAAAAACAAATAGCTAAAATACTTTCGTTTACAAACTCAGCTTATGCTAAAATTGAACGGGGTGAGCATACGTTAACAGCAGATGTATTGGTAACTCTCTCAAACTTTTACGATGTCAGTACAGACTATCTATTGGGATTGACAGATTTTCCTGATAAAATTCGCTTTAGAAAATAATCTCCTCAATTTCATAGAGTGTGAAAAAGAGGAGATTTTTTATTTGTTCTTTGACAATTGAATAGTCCAAAATGGTACTTTCCTCATTTGTGGAGCAGATTTGAATGGCTCGCCATGATAAGAGCGATATTAAAACCATCAATAAAATAGAGCGATACTTTATATGCCATGATACAAATGATATACAATGATACTTCTGACCGTTCAGGCTGCCACCGTAAAAGAGCAGTAAGTGAAATTCTTATGATGACTTCATCAGTCATGCCATGGAGGTAAAAATATTTTTTAGGAAGGATGATGTCATGAATATAATACTCAATGAAAATCAAAGAGCAAACTAGGAAGCTAGCCGCAGGCTGTACTTGAGTACGGCAAGGTGAAGCTGACGTGGTTTGAATTTGATTTTCGAAGAGTATAAAATATATATCTGTCGAAAATTCCATTGCAGAATGGGCCGATAAAAAAGGAATTCTAAAAAGATGGGATGGTTTAAATCAATATACATTGAACAGATGGATTAAAGAAATGCGAGAAAACAGAACATTTTCCATGTATGTAATTAACCCAACCCATAAACTTGTTTTCATTAATCTAGAAGGATTTGAAAGTTTCTTAAGATGGAAGCAAAAGCGGACAAAATAAGGAAGTCATGGTATAATATAGGGTAGTTATTTATTCTATACAACAATGATTTATTTCTTTTTAAGAGTTAAGAGGAATTAAATTATGTATTATGTAACTAAAACAAATTCAAAAGGGCAACCCTTATATCAAGTGGTTGAAAAGTACAAAGATCCACTAACAGGAAAGTGGAAATCAGTAACTGTAAGTTATACTAAGAATACTAGTAGGGCGAGGAAACAAGCTGAAAGAGAGGTTCTTGATAAAATAGATAGACTAACTACTTCATTTGAAAGTCAGTTTAGCCCTGAACTGATTACAACATTTGGAGAGTTAAAAGAAAATTGGTTTCAGACTTGGTGTGTCTCTGTTAAACCACAAACAATTCAGAGAGAACTACTGGTTATGAAGCGTCTTGGGAAAATTATAGGAGATGATTTTTTGTTAGACAGGATTACTCCACTTCTGATGAAAAATAGTCTCAATAAATATTTAGAAATATATGATGCATCGCCTTCAACAATGACTCATATAAAAAGTACTTGTAATAAGATTTTTAATCATGGTGTGTTATATAATGTCATTAAGTTTTCTCCAATGACTGCGGTAAAACTAGATATTTCACTAGAGAAAAGGCGTAAAGCAAAAGAAAGACATGATTCTAAATTTCTAGAAATCCATGAATTACATGCATTTTTTGCTGTGTTACGCCAATGCAGAAATGCAAACTATTATGATCTTGCTATAGTATTGTTGCTTACAGGTATTCGAATTAGTGAAGCAGCATTTTTACCATCAGATATTGATTTTGAAAAAGGAATCTTACATATTGATAAGGCACTTCAATATCACTGTTTAAAAGTTGAACAATTTCATTTTGATACAACTAAAACACTCAATTCAATTAGAGAAGTAGCTTTGCCTGAAGCTGCAAGCGAAGCTATTAAAAGGACAATACAGAGAAATAAAGAGTTTGATGCTTATATGGAGAAACATCCCTGTCCTGCTTTTACACGTTCTGAAAGTGTGTTTAGAACAGAATACGGCTCTCCAATAACATCAAGCACTTTTCGTCAAATTTTGAAACGAATAGAAGGAAAATTATTGACAAATTGTTTAAGTGACTATGGTTTTAAGTGGGTAAAACATGTTACTCCCCATTCGTTTAGGCATATGCATATTAGTTACCTTCAAAGTAATGAGATGCACATAGCAGTGAAAGATATTATGACTAGAGTAGGACACGCTAACTTTGAGACAACAATGGGCTATACACATAATATAAATCGTTCACAAGAAAATACTGTAAAAGCCTTAAATCAATTTGTAGAAAATCACAATTTCCATTTTGAAGAATTGAAAAGTTATACCTGTAAATATTCCAGAATGATTGAAAAATTCATTGAAACTAGTGATAATAGCAATAAAGTAGAATTAAGTGTTGATGAGTTCAAAAACTTGTTACATCTTAGTCCACGTTACTCACCTAAAAATATTGTTTCAAATTTACTATTAAAAATCAAAAAAGATATTGTCAAATACCATCCACAGTTTGATATAAAGATTGTGAAATCAAGTGAGAATCAAATCAGAGGTTTTTCCATTACATGGTAGTTTTGGTGTTCGCTTGGTGTTTAGACAATAGTAAAATAAAATAGGGGCTCTAAACCCTTGCTACGAAAGGAAAAAAACTCAATGGCTACTATTCAATGGTTTCCTGGTCACATGTCTAAGGCTCGTCGACAGGTGCAGGAAAATTTAAAATTTGTTGATTTTGTGACGATTTTGGTAGATGCACGCTTGCCTCTATCTAGTCAAAATCCTATGTTAACAAAGATTGTTGGTGACAAACCAAAACTCTTGATTTTAAACAAGGCAGACTTGGCAGATTCAGCAATGACCAAGGAATGGCGTCAATATTTTGAATCACAAGGAATTCAGACTCTGGCTATCAACTCTAAAGAGCAAGTGACTGTAAAAGTCGTAACCGATGCTGCCAAAAAACTCATGGCTGATAAGATTGCTCGCCAGAAGGAACGTGGTATCCAGATTGAAACCTTGCGTACCATGATTATCGGGATTCCAAACGCTGGTAAATCAACTCTCATGAATCGTTTGGCTGGCAAGAAAATTGCTGTCGTCGGCAACAAACCAGGGGTTACAAAGGGACAACAGTGGCTTAAAACCAATAAAGATTTGGAAATCTTGGATACACCAGGGATTCTCTGGCCTAAGTTTGAAGATGAAACTGTTGCTCTTAAACTAGCCTTGACAGGAGCTATCAAAGACCAGTTACTCCCTATGGATGAAGTAACCATTTTTGGTCTCAATTATTTCAAAGAACATTATCCAGAAAAGCTGGCTGAACGCTTCAAACAGATGCAAATTGAAGAAGAAGCGCCTGTTATCATTATGGATATGACCCGTGCCCTCGGTTTCCGTGACGACTATGACCGTTTTTACAGTCTCTTCGTGAAGGAAGTCCGTGATGGCAAACTCGGTAACTATACCTTAGATACATTGGAAGACCTCGATGGCGACGATTAAAGAAATCAAAGAACTCCTTGCAACAGTCAAGGACCTAGATAGCCCTATTTTTTTAGAACTTGAAAAGGATAATCGCTCTGGAGTTCAAAAGGAAATCAGCAAGCGTAAAAAAGCCATTCAGGCAGAATTGGATGAGGATCTTCGTTTGGAATCCATGCTTTCCTATGAAAAAGAACTTTACAAGCAAGGATTGACCTTAATTGCTGGTGTTGATGAGGTCGGCCGTGGTCCTCTGGCTGGACCTGTAGTCGCTGCAGCTGTTATTTTACCTAAAAATTGTAAGATTAGAGGTCTCAACGACAGCAAGAAAATTCCTAAAAAGAAACATCTGGAAATTTATCAAGCCGTTCAAGACCAAGCCTTGGTAATCGGCATTGGTATCATGGATAATCAAGTTATCGACCAAGTCAATATCTATGAAGCGACCAAACTGGCCATGAAAGAAGCAATCTCTCAGCTCAGTCCGCAGCCTGAGCACCTTTTGATAGATGCCATTAAACTGGATTTACCCATTTCACAAACCTCCATCATCAAAGGAGATGCCAATTCCCTCTCTATCGCAGCGGCTTCAATAGTAGCTAAGGTGACACGTGATGAATTGATGAAGGAATACAATCAGCAGTTCCCTGGCTATGATTTTGCTGCTAATGCAGGATATGGGACTGCTAAACACCTAGAAGGACTGGAAAAACTAGGAGTTACCCCAATTCACCGAACAAGTTTTGAACCCGTTAAATCGCTGGTTTCAGGAGAAAAAGAAAGTTAAGTTAGAAGGAATGATTATGGAGGAACAGTCAGAAACACTCAGTTCCAAGAAAGAATTTGCCTTTGCCTCAAGCACCATATTATCCCAAGTTGGACGAGGAATCATCGTCGGTCTTGTCGTTGGAATTATCGTTGGATCCTTTCGTTTCTTAATCGAAAAAGGCTTCCACCTGATACAAGGACTTTATCAAGATCAAGCGCACCTAGTGCGCAATCTTTTTATCATTGGTCTATTTTATTTAATAGTTTGTTGGCTCAGTGCGAAATTAACTCGATCAGAAAAAGATATCAAGGGTTCAGGGATTCCTCAAGTTGAAGCCGAATTAAAGGGACTGATGACTCTCAACTGGTGGGGCGTACTTTGGAAAAAATATATTCTAGGAATTTTGGCTATTGCAAGTGGACTCATGCTGGGGCGTGAAGGGCCTAGTATCCAACTTGGAGCAGTTGGTGGTAAAGGAATCGCCAAGTGGCTTAAATCCAGTCCAGTAGAGGAGCGTTCCTTGATTGCAAGTGGAGCTGCAGCAGGTTTAGCCGCAGCCTTTAATGCACCGATAGCAGGCCTCCTCTTTGTTGTAGAAGAAGTCTACCACCATTTTTCACGCTTTTTCTGGGTCTCAACTCTAGCAGCCAGTCTCGTAGCAAACTTTGTTTCTCTGCTCATATTTGGCCTAACACCCGTACTGGATATGCCAGACAATATCCCACTCATGACCCTAGACCAGTATTGGATTTACCTCCTTATGGGAGTTTTTCTTGGACTATCTGGTTTTCTCTATGAGAAAGCTGTGCTTAATGTTGGTCGAGTTTATGATTGGCTTGGTCAAAGAATCCAATTGAATAGAGCTTATTACCCAATTCTGGCTTTCATTCTCATCATACCAGTCGGCATCTTCTTGCCACAAATTCTTGGTGGTGGAAATCAGCTGGTTCTTTCCTTAACTGAGCAAGATTTTAGTTTCCAAGTTCTATTAGTTTACTTTTTGATTCGCTTTGTTTGGAGCATGATTAGCTATGGAAGTGGCCTTCCAGGAGGTATTTTCCTACCAATTTTGGCGCTTGGCTCCTTACTTGGTGCCCTAGTTGGTGTTATTTGTGTCAATCTTGGGCTTGTCAGTCAGGAGCAATTCCCTATATTTGTCATTCTGGGAATGAGTGGCTATTTTGGAGCAATATCTAAGGCTCCCTTAACTGCTATGATACTCGTAACTGAGATGGTAGGAGATATTCGCAACCTCATGCCACTCGGACTTGTGACCCTAGTTGCCTACATCATCATGGATCTGCTCAAGGGTGCGCCAGTCTATGAGGCTATGTTGGAAAAAATGCTACCTGAAGAAGCGACAGATGAAGGAGAAGTCACTCTCATTGAAATCCCTGTTTCAGATAAAATAGCTGGAAAACAAGTACACGAGCTCAACTTACCACATAACATCCTCATCACAACCCAAGTCCATAATGGCAAGAGCCAAACAGTTAACGGCTCAACCAGAATGTATCTGGGGGATATGATTCATCTGGTTATCCCCAAAAGTGAAATTGGAAAAGTCAAAGAATTGTTGTTGTAGTTCTTTTTACATAATTTATATTATGTAAAAATTTGATTAATACTCTTCGAAAATCAAATTCAAACCACGTCAGCTTCGCCTTACCATACTCAAGTACAAGCCTGCGGCTAGCTTCCTAGTTTGCTCTTTGATTTTCATTGAGTATAAATACATTAGAAAACCGATTCTCAGTAATGAGATCGGTTATTTTTTACTGATGAGGCATTTCACATACAAATAATTGAACTTTGGTAAAATAAGACTATAATTAAGTTAGAAATAGTAAACCATAAAAGCTAGAAAGGAGTTTACTGTATTTAATCTATACAGTAAGATTAAGAATCATGAAAAAGAAAACGATAGCAATTATACAATGTATTTTGTATCTCATGGCTCCTTATATAGCTCTTCAGTTATGTAGAATGAACAGAAGTTTAATGGGTGAGTTCTTTATTATTTTCCTTATTCTGTTGACTATTTCATTCTGGTTTAGTATTTGAAAACTAGAAAAAGCACTAGATAATGATTCACAATAATAACTACAAAGATTTATATCCGTTTTATACAGGTTTAAGTCTTTTTTTAAAAGCTCTATAACATCTTTCCGAAAAACTATAATTTTCTTGAAAAATATATAAACCTATGCTATACTACTAGTAGACTTATTTATGGAGAAAATACATGAAACGTGAGATTTTACTGGAACGAATCGATAAACTAAAACAAATCATGCCCTGGTATGTTTTGGAATACTACCAATCTAAGCTTGCTGTTCCCTACAGTTTTACAACCTTGTACGAATACCTCAAGGAATACGATCGATTTTTTAGCTGGGTTTTAGAGTCTGGAATTTCAAACGCTGATAAACTGTCTGATATTCCTTTATCGGTCTTGGAAAATATGTCAAAGAAAGACATGGAAGCTTTTATCCTATATCTGCGTGAACGTCCTTTGCTGAATGCCAATACAACCAAGCAAGGTGTTTCTCAGACAACCATCAATCGGACCTTGTCAGCCCTTTCTAGTCTTTACAAGTATCTGACCGAGGAAGTTGAAAACGACCAGGGTGAACCTTATTTCTACCGCAATGTAATGAAAAAAGTTTCAACCAAGAAAAAGAAAGAAACGCTTGCTGCTAGAGCTGAAAATATCAAGCAAAAACTCTTTCTAGGTGATGAAACTGAAGGTTTTCTAACTTATATTGACCAAGAGTACCCACAACAGCTCTCAAATCGGGCTCTCTCATCATTCAGTAAAAATAAGGAACGAGATTTAGCCATTATTGCCCTTCTCTTGGCATCTGGTGTCCGTTTATCTGAAGCTGTTAATCTGGATCTAAGAGATCTCAATCTTAAAATGATGGTTATTGATGTCACACGTAAGGGTGGAAAACGTGACTCAGTCAATGTCGCTGCTTTTGCTAAGCCTTACCTAGAGAATTATCTAGCCATTCGAAATCAACGCTATAAAACGGAAAAAACAGATACCGCTCTCTTTTTGACATTATATCGTGGTGTTCCCAATCGTATCGATGCTTCTAGTGTTGAAAAGATGGTTGCTAAGTACTCTGAGGACTTCAAAGTCCGAGTAACTCCCCACAAACTCCGCCATACCCTAGCCACTAGGCTCTATGATGCAACTAAATCACAAGTTTTGGTTAGCCACCAGCTAGGACACGCCAGTACACAAGTCACTGACCTCTATACCCATATCGTTAATGATGAACAAAAGAATGCTCTGGATAGTTTATGAACTACATAAAATAAATTATGTAATACATAGTTAATTGAAACAAGAACAAGACAAAAGAGCCTCGAAAAAAGTACTACAACTCGGTAATGCCTTTTTGAGGTGCTTTTTGATATGAGCCCATGTTTTCTCAATAGGATTGTACTCAGGTGAGTAGGGAGGAAGTGGTAAAAGTTTATGCCCAAATTCTTCACATAAGAGCTCTAGCTTACCCATTCTATGGAATCTTGCATTATCCATAATAATAACTGATGGTGTGTTTAATGTTGGTAAGAGAAACTTCTGAAACCAAGCTTCAAAAAAGTCGCTCGTCATCGTCTCTTCGTAAGTCATTGGAGCGATTAACTCACCATTTGTTAGCCCTGCAACCAAAGAAATCCTCTGATATCTTCTTCCAGATACTTTACCTCTTATTAACTGACCTTTTAATGAGCGACCATATTCTCGATAAAAATAAGTATCGAATCCTGTTTCATCAATATAAACAGGTGCTAAGTGCTTTAAACTATTAAAATTTTTAAGAAATAAAGCTACTTTTTCTGGGTCTTGTTCATAGTAGGTGTGGTTCTTTTTTTTCGAGTGTAGCCCATAGCTTTAAGAGCATAGTGGATAGTAGTTGGATGACAGTCAAATTCAGAAGCTATTTCAGTCAAATAAGCGTCTGGATTGTCAGTAAGATAGTTTTTAAGTCTATCTCTATCAACCTTTCTTGGTTTTGTTCCTTTTACTTGATGGTTTAATTCTCCTGTTTTCTCTTTTAGCTTTAACCAGCCATAAACGCAAACCAAACTCCCACATAACGGGTCATAGCATGAAAGATACCTTCCCACATAGGAGAAACGATTCCAGTGATATGAGGGATATGATCTAGAAGCATTACTGACGCCATCAGGTACTTCAACTGCGTCGCATTCTATTTTTTCATAATAAATCTCTTTCTTTTTGACGTACATAGAGTATACATACATTTTCACGCATAATTGTACACCTATCTTACATTTTTGTAAGATAGGTGTGAATATCAAAAATTTATCTTCTAATCCGTAATCTGTTGATACATTTCTGGTCTTCTATCTCGAAACAAGCCCCAGTTTAGGCGTTCGCTTGCTCCCTTATCTAGGTCATAAGTTGCTAACAGAACAGCTTCTTCTTGTCTTTCAGCTCGCTCTAGAATAGCTCCTGTTTCATCCGTCATAAAGGATGAACCGTAGAAGTCAAGACTGGAACTCTGTCCACCATTTTCCTCACTAGGAGTAACTTCTTCCAAACCATAGCGATTGGCTGCAATGACTGGAACAATATTTGCTGCTGCGTGTCCTTGCATGGTACGCTGCCAATGACCACAACTATCCGTATCTAGGATAGGCTCAGAGCCAATAGCAGTTGGATAAAAGAGTAATTCTGCCCCGTTCAGAGCAAGACAGCGGGCTGTTTCAGGGAACCATTGATCCCAACAGATACCGATCCCAATCTTAGCATAGCGAGTATCCCAGACCTTGAAACCAGTGTTACCAGGCGTGAAATAGAATTTTTCTTGATAGTAATGGTCATCTGGTATGTGGGTTTTTCGATAAACGCCCAGCACTTCCCCATCTGCATCAATGACAGCAATAGAGTTATACAAGACATTGCCATCTTTTTCATAGAAACTGATTGGTAAAACAACTTGTAGTTCCTTAGCAATGGTTTTAAAATGCTGAATAGCTGTATTGTCTGTCACCGACTGGGCATGCTGGTAGTAGTCATACTGGCGTTCCTGACAAAAGTATGGACGTTCAAATAATTCGGGTAAAAGAATAATTTGTGCGCCTTGTTCTGCAGCCTGACGTACTAAACGCTCTGCTGTTTGAATATTTGTTGCCACATCCTTAGCGCATTGCATCTGAATGGCTGCAACTCTTACATTTCTCATCTTTTTCTCCTATTCTGGGATTTGTTGGGTGATACAGTGGATATTGCCACCACCTAAGAGAATATCTCTGGCTGCTATTCCGACAACTTTACGGTCTGGGAAACACTTACTGAGGATATCTAAGGCCACTTGATCGTTTTTATCTTGAAACTGAGGAACTAGGATAGCCTTATTAGCGATATAAAAGTTTACGTAGGAAGCTGCAAGTCTTTCACCTGCGTATCGTTCTTCTTCACCTTCTTCGTAGGAATAACCAGGAAGATCTTCTTCTGTCACAACTTGTCGAACTGCAGGGATAGGCAATTTATGAATGGTGAAGTGACGACCTTTTGCATCTGTTTCCTTTTCTAAAAGCGCTAAATCAGCTACAGACATAGCATATTGAGGATCACTTTCGTCGTCCGTCCAAGCCAAGACAAGTTCTGCAGGACCAACAAAGGATGCAACGTTGTCAACGTGTTCATTGGTTTCGTCCTGATAAATACCATAAGGCAGCCAGATAACTTTTTCAGCTCCAAGGCTGTCTAATAAGGTATTCTCGATTTCCTCTTTGGTCAGGTTAGAATTGCGACCAGGACTAAGCAAGCAACTTTCAGTTACGAGAATGGTTCCTTGTCCATCGCTATGGATTGCGCCTCCTTCCAGTACAAAAGGCTTGGCATCGTAAACAGGTATTTCCAAGGCCTCAGCAAAACGAGTGGCTACTTGGTCATCTGCTTCATAATCTTGATACAGACCATCATAGGTTCCTCCCCAAGCATTGAAAGACCAGTCTACTGCCAACTTTTCTCTTTTTTTATTGACGAGAATGGTTGGACCCGTATCACGCGCCCAGGCGTCATTGGTGGGAATGTCTAGATAAATAACGCTATCTCCAAGGTAGTCTTGGGCTTCAGATAGATAGTCTTGCTCCACCAAGAGATAAACTCTTTCCCCTTCTGCTATGGTTTTGATAATCTGGCTAAAAGCCTTTTTAGCTGCCTTACCTTGAAAGGGCCATGAACCTGGTCGAGTCGGCCATATCATGAGGGTACCATGATGGGGTTCGTACTCTGCTGGCATACGATAGCCTAATTTTTTTGGACTGTTCATCATGATAATCTCCCTTTAAAATCTTGATAGCCAAAGGCTTTGACTAAGCTGCAGTCTCCCTGTTCATCCATGAGATAGAGACTTGGCAATCCAATACCATTAAAGGTATTATTTTTAACAAAAGAATAAATGGCCATGTCTTCGAAATAAAGTCTGTCTCCGATTTGGACTGGATTTTCAAAACTATAATCACCAATTACATCGCCCGTCAGACAGGTATTAGAAGAAAGTCTATAGGTATGGGCTTTTTCCTGTGCCTCAAAGCCATTTCTCAAAGGTGGACGATAGGGCATCTCAAGTACATCAGGCATATGGCAGGTCGCAGAGGCATCTAAAACCAAGATTTCCATACCGTTTTCGACAATATCCAATACTTCAGTTGCTAGATAACCTGCATTGAGCGCAATGGCTTCACCCGGCTCGATATAGATTTCAAGATTGTAAGTTTCTCGGATACGCTTGATTTCTGAAATCAGCAAATCCACATCATAGTCTTCTCTTGTGATGTGATGACCACCACCCATGTTGAGCCATTTAACTTGATGTAAGTAGGGACCAAACTGCTCTTCTACAGCTTTCAAAGTTGTCTGTAAATCATCCGAACCTTGCTCGCAAAGGGTGTGAAAATGAAGACCATCCACCAAATCCAGCAAATCACTAGGAATTTTATCTAGTGTAACGCCAAAACGCGATCCAGGTGCACAAGGATCATAGAGCGCGTGATCTCCTTGGGTCGAACACTGAGGGTTGAGGCGCAACCCCACACTGACACCAGCATCTCGACAACGCGGACTATGTTTACGCAATTGTCTCTCTGAGTTAAAGACGATATGGTCTGTTATCTCAAGCAATTCCTCCAAGTCAGCATCCTTGAAAGCAGGCGCAAAGACATGGACTTCACCAGGAAATTCTTCCCTTGCCAATTTGGCTTCATAAAGACCACTGGCAGTAGTCCCAGATAGATACTGGCTAATCAAGGGATAGGTTTTGTAAAGAGAATATGCCTTCTGGGCAAGCAAAACCTTGCAGCCAGCTTCTTCTTGTACATATTGTAGAATGCGACAGTTGGCTTCTAACTTTGCCAAGTCAATAACATAAGCTGGTGTTGGTACTTGTTCTAGCTTCATTAGTCCACCATTTGTGGATTTTCAACCACAACCCAAGGCAAACCATACTCATTCAAAGCTTCCATGAATGGATCGGGATCCAATTCTTCAAGGTTGTAAACTCCTGCTTGTTTCCAAGTACCGTTCATGACTAATTTTGTACCTATCATGGCTGGAACGCCTGTCGTGTAAGAAATTGCTTGTGAACCAACTTCTGCGTAGCATTCTTGATGGTCACAAACATTGTAGATGTAGATGGTCTTTTCAACACCGTCTTTAACACCTGTAAAGATACAACCGATATTGGTTTTACCTACAGTACGTGGACCAAGGCTGGCTGGATCTGGAAGCAAGGCTTTTAAGAATTGGATTGGAACAATTTCTTGGCCGTTAAAGTTAATGGTATCTGTACGAAGGAGTCCAACATTTTCAAGACATTTCATGTGCGTCAAGTAAGATTGACCAAAGGTCATAAAGAAGCGAATACGTTTGACACCTGGAATGTTCTTAGCCAATGATTCAATTTCTTCATGGTGAAGGAGATACATATCTTTTTGTCCAACTTGAGGGAAATCATACTCACGCTTGATAGACATGGCTTCGACCTCAACCCATTTTCCATCTTCCCAGTAAGAACCTGGTGCAGAAACCTCGCGTAGATTGATTTCTGGGTTAAAGTTTGTCGCAAATGGATAACCGTGGTCACCACCATTACAGTCTAAAATGTCGATATAGTGGATTTCATCAAAATAGTGTTTGAGGGCATAAGCTGAAAAGACACTGGTCACACCTGGGTCAAAACCAGAACCAAGAAGAGCAGTCAAGCCTGCTTCTTTGAATTTCTCTTGATAAGCCCACTGCCATGAGTAGTCAAAGTAAGCTGTAAAACCAAGTTCTTTACAACGTTTCTCATAAATAGCACGCCATTCAGGGTCTTCTGTGTCTTCTGCTTCGTAGTTGGCTGTATCGATATAGTGAACACCTGTTGCCAAACAAGCGTCCATAATGGTTAAATCTTGATATGGTAAAGCTACGTTCAAAACTGCCTCTGGCTTGTAGCTTTCAATCAGGGCAATCACTTCTTCTACCTTGTCAGCATCAAGAGCTGCTGTTTCAATCTTTGTACTTGTTTTGCCTTCTAGCTTCGCTTTCAAGTCATCACATTTTGACTTGGTACGGCTAGCAATCATAATTTCTGTAAAGGTTTCGCTATCTTGACAAATCTTTGAAATAGCAACTTGGGCAACGCCCCCACATCCAATAACTAGTAAACGACTCATTTTTTTCCTTCCTCTTCTTCTAAAATGTCCTCAACATACTTGGGCAACATAAAGGCTCCCACATGTAAGTTTGCAGTGTAGTATTCTGTGAAAAGCTGGCGTTTTTTCCAACCTTCCTTGTCAAAATCTTTGACAGGGTGGTATTTTTTCGAAGCAAATCCAAACAACCAATAGCCAGCTGGGCTGGTTGGGATGTGGGCCTGATAGACCCGACTGATTGGAAAGGCCTGATTGACCTTGCGGTGCATGCTACGACAAGCAGACTCATCTTCGTCAAAGAAAGGACTCCCATGCTGGTAAATCATGATGCCGTCTTCTTTCAAGGCTCTGTAACTATTGCCGTAAAATTCCTTGGTAAAGAGCCCTTCCGTATGTCCAAATGGATCTGTCGCATCGTTGATAATGATATCGTAATCATCTTCGCAGTTTCGCAAAAAGCGTAGCCCATTTTGGTAGTAAATGCTAACACGAGGATCATCTAGCCCTGCAGCAAAGTCTGGGAAATACTCACGACAAACCTCTACCAACATTTCATCAGGTTCTACAATATCGATTTGTTCCAGCTCAGGATAGAGTGTTAATACTTGGGCAACACCGCCGTCGCCACCCCCTATTACCAAAACTTTCTTGGGATTCGGGTGGACAGCCATGGGAACGTGAACGGTCATTTCATTGTAGACAAAATCATCTGCATCTGAAAACAAGACATGGCCATTTAAGATTAATATTTTCCCAAAAGCTGGTGTGTCTAAGACTTCGATATCTTGCCATTCACTTTTACCAGCATAGAGTTGCTTGGCTGTTCTCAGGGACAATTTGACATCTGGAGTATGAACTTCAGAAAACCATAAATCCATCTAGTTCTCCTTTCTCTTAATGACGTTGATGTGATTGACCTCTGGATCTTCCGTCCCTTGGAGGGAGCAACCACGTTCCTTGGCAAATTGGATATAGTCGACAATTTCTCGTGTAATGCGTTCTCCAGGAGCCAAGATAGGAATTCCTGGTGGATAACACATAACAAACTCACCGCATACTTCTCCAACAGCATCAGCCAAGGTCAAACTTTTTCTCTCGGAATAGAAGGCTTCTTGTGGAGACAGCACCAACTCAGGCTGAATATATTCTCCAGCTATTAAGTCTTTTCCATCTCTTGAGTAGAGTCTCTTGATATCCGCCAAAGCACCGACCAGACGCTCGATGTCTTGGATACGGTCGCCAATGGAAATATAGGCCAAGATATTGCCAATATCACCAAACTCAATCTGAATGTCGTATTCGTCTCGTAGGAGGTCATAAACCTCGATACCTGTTAAGCCAATACCCTGAGTGTAAACTGACAACTTGGTCACGTCAAAATCGCAAACCGACACTCCGTCTATTAACTCTTTTGAGTAAGCATAGTAACCGCCAATGGCATTGATTTCACGACGAGCATACTCAGACAGTTCAATGACCTTTTCAAACGACTCTTTACCACGAAGGGCTAGATTACGACGTGAAATATCCAGACTAGCCATCAACAAATAAGAAGCAGATGTTGACTGGGTCAGGTTGATGATCTGACGAACGTATTCAGGATTCATCTGCTCCCCGATTAAAAGAAGCGAACTTTGGGTCAAACTCCCACCAGACTTATGCATGGAAACTGCTGCCATATCAGCTCCTGCATCCATAGCAGAAATTGGAAGTTTATCAGTGAAATGCAAATGCGCTCCGTGGGCCTCATCTACTAAAACCATCATGCCAGCTTCATGAGCCATTTTTGTCAATCCCTTTAGGTCTGAACAGATGCCGTAGTAAGTAGGATTGTTAATCAAAATGGCCTTGGCATCGGGATGGTCCTTTATGGCCTTGGCTGCACGGTCATTTTCAAGCCCTAAAGCTATGCCGATTTTAGGATCTACACTCATCTCGATATAGATGGGAATGGCACCACATAGAACCAGCGCATTGATAGCAGATTTATGGACATTACGTGGCAGAATAATCTTATCTCCTGCCTTGCAGGTTGACAGAATCATAGTCTGCACCGATGAGGTTGTTCCACCAATCATGAGAAAAGCATGGCTAGCTCCAAAAGCATCTGCAGCCAATTCCTCCGCATCTCGAATAATCGAAATGGGGTGGCCTAGATTATCCAAGGGTTTCATCGAATTGACATCAATGCCAACACATTTTTCACCTAAGAGTTCGACAAGTTCTGGATTTCCCCGTCCACGCTTGTGACCTGGAACATCAAAGGGAACAATCCGTTTCTTGCGTAGCTTGACCAAGGCCTCATAAATTGGGGCTTGGTTTTGATCTAAC